>JBOFJV010000295.1:0-3606 GCA_051657005.1 Legionella sp.
TATGTAATGAAATTGTCTTGAGCCCATTGCCTTAGTAGGGCACGATGGGTTCTAAATGGGGGGTTGGCCAGGTTACTGGTTAACTCTACCAGCTAAAACCTGTCAAGTATTTTTTGATTTTTTTCAATTTTTTTCTAAATATAGTTCGTTCACCCCTGTACGACACGCAGTGGCGTATATGGGTGAGTAGTTACATTTAATCTTCTTATTGTAGTGCTGACCGATCCTGAGCGATCTACACGAAACTGAAATGCCTGCTTACTGCGCTTATGCGCGGTAAGTGGCATTTGATTCATTCTATTTTTATAATTCTTCCAAGGCCTTTGCAATGGATTCAGTCATCACTTTAGCATCACCAAAAAGCATGTAGGTGTTGTCATGGAAGAATAAATTATTTTCTACTCCAGCATAGCCTGGAGCCATACTTCGTTTCACAAAGAGCACTGTTTTTGCTTTTTCTACCTCTAAAACAGGCATTCCATAAATGGGTGAGCTTGGGTCAGTTTTAGCGGCGGGGTTGGTGATATCGTTAGCCCCAATCACATAGGCAACATCACAGGACGTAAAATCACGGTTAATTTCGCTTTGCTCAAAAACACGGTCATAGGGAATATTCGCTTCTGCGAGTAAGACGTTCATATGACCTGGCATACGCCCAGCAACGGGGTGGATTGCAAAACGGACTTTAATGTTTCGATGTTCTAACTCATCCACTAATTCTTTGACTGCGTGTTGTGCATGCGCAACAGCCATACCATAGCCAGGAACAATAATAACATCTTTCGCGTTGCTCAAAAGAAATGCTGCGTCCTCTCCATTTCCTTGTCGCACATTGCGTGATTCATTTCCTGTATTTGTTTGTACATTTGCTCCTGAGGATTGAATGCCACCGAAAATCACATTGAAAATGGAGCGATTCATTCCCACACACATGATGTAACTCAGAATGGCCCCACTTGAACCTACAAGAGCTCCAGTAATTACGAGTAAATGATTGCTCAATGTAAAACCAATACCTGCTGCAGCCCATCCAGAATATGAGTTCAGCATGGAAATAACTACGGGCATGTCAGCACCGCCAATAGGAATGATGAGTAAAATGCCAATTAAAAAGGATAATCCTGCCATGATGCTAAAAAAAGTGAGGGTTTGGTTCATCAAAAACAAAACAAAGATCGCAACTATGGCTAAAGCAGTCATCATATTAATCACATTATGGACAGGCAGCTTAATAGGGACTCCCGACATAATTCCTTGCAGTTTTAAAAAAGCAATGATGGAGCCTGAGAACGTGATCGCTCCAATGATTAAACCGAGACTCATTTCGACAAGACTTGCTTTAGCAATATCACCTGGAAAACCTATGTGAAAAGAGGTTGGAGACAATAAAGCACAAAATGCGACAAGTACCGCAGCCATCCCCACTAAGGAGTGAAATGCAGCGACTAATTGCGGAATGGCCGTCATATTAATTTTGAAGGCAATATAGGTGCCGATAATACCGCCAGCGATCATCAAGCCAATCAGTAGCGGTTGGTGGTAAGTTGATGGCATCATTAAGGTGGAGCCTACCGCAAGAACCATACCTATTATTCCCAACATATTTCCTCTTCTCGCGGAAGCTGGGCTGGCTAAACCTTTAAGCGCCAATATAAAACATACAGCGGACAAGAGATAAAATAATGGAACTAGGGTGGTCATAAAATCATCCTTAACATGGGTAGTAATTGTTCATCTAATGGTGTCAACTTAAAGGCTAATTGTAGCCTGGGTGCAGCGTAGCGGAACCAGATTTTTTGATTTGACACAGAAACCCCGTGGTCCGCTACACTGCACCTAGGCTACGTGACTACGAGACTGTGTCATTTTCGCTTAAGTTGACGTAATTTTTGGTTATTTTTTATACATTCGCAACATGCGCTGGGTTACAACAAATCCACCAAAAATATTAATCGAAGTAATAAATATTGCTAAACCACCAATCCAGGTGATTTCGCCAACAAGTTGGCTACCTGCAGCAATAAGCGCGCCCAAAACAATAATGCTGGAAATAGCGTTAGTGACGGACATCAGTGGCGTATGCAGTGCTGGTGTGACTTTCCACACGACATAATATCCTACAAAACAGGCCAGTACGAAAATGGTGAGTATGGTAATGTAGTGATTACCCAGAGTGTTCATCTCATGCATTTTGAGTCTCCTTGATTTCCTGGAAGGGTAAATAGCGATTTTGGTGACACAACACTGCTTGTTGAATGATTTCATCACTTGGATTAAAAGTGAGCTCAGCTGGTGTTGGTGCCAATAAATTAATGAGGTGAACTAAATTATTTGCATAGAGCTCACTTGCTGTTGCTGGAACTAACCCTGCGAGATTACTGACGCCAACGATAATGACTTCGCCATGTTTTATGGTTTGGTCAAGCACACTCACTTCACAATTCCCACCACGAGAAGTGGCAAGATCAACCACAACAGAGCCAGGTTTCATTTGTTCGATGGTTTTTTTATACACGAGAATAGGGGCTTTTCGACCTGGAATTAAGGCTGTAGAGAGAACAATGTCGGAGAGTTTGGCGTATTGATCAATAAGCTCTGCTTGCAGCTTTTTGTATTCTTCGCTGACTTCAGAAGCATAACCACCTTTTGTTTCACTGTCTTGCTCTTGGCTTACTTCAATAAATTCAGCACCTAAGCTTTCTACTTGTTCTTTGGCAGCACGTCGCACATCAAATGCATAAACCACTGCTCCCAAGCGTTTTGCTGTTGCGATTGCTTGCAAACCTGCAACTCCAGCACCAAGAACGAGTACTTTAGCCGGTTGAATCATTCCTGCGGCGGTCATCATCATTGGCATGGCGCGACGAAATTGAGTACTTGCTTCTAATACAGCTCGATAACCTGCCAAATTGGCTTGTGACGATAAACTATCCATGCTTTGAGCGCGGCTGATGCGTGGAATAAGGTTCATTGAGAATAAGGTAATTTGATTTTCCTTACTCCAGGAAATAAGTTCGCTTTGTGGGTCGTTATCAATATGACCAATCACTAAAGCACCTTGAGATAATCCTTCAATATCTTTAGGTTGCGGTTCGTTGATACACAGCAGAACATGAGCATTTTTAAGAACGT
Organism: Legionella sp.; assembly: GCA_051657005.1. GTDB lineage: Bacteria > Pseudomonadota > Gammaproteobacteria > Legionellales > Legionellaceae > Legionella. The sequence goes on from JBOFJV010000295.1 coordinate 3,133, forward strand.
TCTTTTTGTCTTTCTCTACTTTTACACCAACTTGCTCGTAGTCTTCATCTTTAAATCCTGCAGCAAGACCTGCATTTTTTTCTATAGTGACTTCAAGACCTGATTTGATGAAATGTTTGGCCGAGTTAGGAGTAATCGCTACTCGAGTTTCATTATCTGGAGCCAGTAAGGTTGCAATTATCATGGGCAAATCCCTTTTACCTAAATAGCTATTATCCTATTGTAATTTAGATGGATTTTCCAGATATTCTTTGAGTAGGCAAAGGAAATATTAAGAACTATTTCTATTTGAGTCCGTGAAATTGAGTTACAAACAGTCATTATGCGTTTTTCGCGTAACTACTCACCCCTATACGCCACTGCGTGACGTACAGGGGTGAAAGAAACTGTACTATAACGTTGATTGTTCAATGCCATAGCTACAGCAACCAAAGGATTTATTCCCTTATTTTGCATAGTTTGTAAATAACTGGA
>JBOFJV010000296.1:0-1710 GCA_051657005.1 Legionella sp.
ACCCAGTGACCTTAAAAAAGCAAATAAGTGCATTTGAAGCCCCAAAGGGCACTGGATTGCTTCGCCTACGGCTCGCAACAACGGATTTTTTGCTAAAAACCTACTTGCAAAATAAGTGTTGATACCTCAGGACCCACCCCATTTTTAATGAGACTACGAATTAAACAATTTTAAAAATTTGAGTCGCTTTGGCGCGCCAAAGCGACCAAAGGTGGCGTTACTTTATTCGCGGAAATTTTCGTACTGTAATGGCAGTTTGACTTCAGATTTTTTTAACAGCGCGATTGCTGCTTGCAAATCATCTCGCTTTTTCCCTGTAACGCGGATTTTATCACCCTGAATTGATGCTTGAACCTTAAGCTTGGAATCTTTAATGTATTTCACGATGTCTTTAGCTGTTGGCTGATCTATCCCTTGCTTAAAAGTCAGATTTAAAGAAAAAAATTTCCCGCTGTGTATTGGTTTGTCTTCTATATCCACACCCGACGCATCAACATTTCGCTTACTGCAATGATTGCGAAACAGATCTTCCAATTGTCTGACTTGAAAATCCGATTCAGCACGCAAAGTAACCGTAATCTCTTTAAGTTCTATGCTCGACTCTACCCCACGAAAATCAAAACGGGTACCCATCTCGCGAACTGAATTATCAACAGCATTACGTAATTCAACTTCATTCGTTTCAGAGACAATATCAAAAGAAGGCATAAGCGGCTCATACAAGTTAAAAATATAATTTATCAAAAAACATAATGCGACACCACATCTTCCAAGTCGATTCTTTCTCTATTGCATATTCTTTGAAAGAATGTTATCAAATTAATTGATTCAAAAGCATTCTATTTAGTTATCAACAGTACAATAGTCAGCTGATTATTGTGTTTTCTCAAGGAGTGAGAAATATGACTAAGGAAAAGAAGGAGCGTTTTGCATCATACCAACCTGTGCGCACTCGATCACGTTTTTTGGTGCACTCAGAAGCATGTTACACCGAAGAGGAATTAACACAAAGAACATGGATCTTAAAAACACGAGCAGCCTCTGGAATTCATACGGATTATTTAGCCAATCCCAGCTCTTGGTTTGCAGATGACACTCAAGAATTAACTAATGTTTATGAACATGCATGGTTTTACTCGAATGCATTCAAACCACGTCATGTTTTAACTCGTGATTATTTTCACGTCCATCCTGTTGACAGTCAACGCCTGCAATGGCCTGCTTTATATGATTTGATGCAAAAAACCGGAGATTATTTATTATTAAGAAACAAAGAATTAAATTCGGATCATTTAAATCAGCCAATTAATTTTTTCTTACTCGATCTGAATCAGATTATTAAAGGAATAAGCCAAAACCCCAATATAAAACAAACACAAGAACAATTAGAGCATCTCACACGCTATGTGCGTACCATCGAAAAAAGCATTTCCCACTTTGAAGGGACTGATCGGTTATTTTTAGCCAATTTTCGGAGTGTCATTGATGATGAAATACACCCTCAATTAACTTATAAAATTGAATCACAATTGTTAAAAGATCGCCTTGTTTATTTATCTAAAACAATTCATAGTGCGCCACGAAAGTGCACGACCGCTAGTATCTGAAAGTGCTACCGGGAAAGCGCGACCGAGCGCATTTCGTACTTAGCCTTGGGCTGTATGTGGTAACGCGTATGGTTAAGCGTAGGCAAAGGAAGTTGTAAGCCGT
>JBOFJV010000297.1:0-3529 GCA_051657005.1 Legionella sp.
AAATCAGGAGCAGCTCGATAAAACGAGCGGTGCTGATGAGAAAGGTAATTTTTAAAGTTAGTTTGAACTAATCGCCGGCAGCCCTTGGGGCTGCTCACCACCGTCAAGCCACCTGCTTTGCGGGTGCGGTCTGACTTTATTGTTAATAAGATATTTAGCGAGATTTACCTTTAATATGATTGCATCAACAGCATTACTTATTAAAGCGCCTAATAATTGATTCACGCGAGTATATTCTTTAATGTTCTCTTTAGAGGTATAGAGTAATAGCGTATCATCGAGGTGTCTTTCCTGCATTGCGCCCAGTCGTTTGTTCTTAATATCGTTTATTGATTTTATATTTGCATCTAAGGTAAGAAACTGGCCATTACTGGTCATATATGGCATGCTGTAAATGTAGTTTCCTTCTTCAATTTGGGATATGGGGCTTGGAGAAAAGGTAATATCGACACTCACATCATCCAGCTTATCCATAAGATTGTCAAAGGCAACCGGTGTGTATTTGCAGGTTTCATTGAGGCGTTTACACAGTTCATTGATTAGGTCGACACAAAAACCAAAGTCATGATTGCTTGTATCTACTGCAGAGAAAGGAGGTGCGAATTTTGAAACACCAACTACGATAGGTGGATTGCCATAAGCAAGCACATTACCCATCAATAGCGCAATAAAGATGATCTGCTTTATAAGCTTCATAGTAAATGTCCATCCTGAACATAATTAAACTCTAGGTTGCTGACGATAATTTGTCAAATGAGGTATTTTCATACGCTTTACTATTACTTAAGTCGCTGAATAAAATTTATTTTCTTTTTGCCAGACACCTATCAATAGCATTAGCAAAAGCGGTTTTTTCTTTAATACTTAATGCAGCAGGGCCGCCGTAGTGTTGACCCGTGGCGCGTAATTGTTCATTCATATCCCGTAAGTTAAGACGTTGTTTGATGTTGTTTGCAGTATAAACCTCGCCTCGAGGATTAATCGCAAACGCGTGTTTGGCAATGACTTGAGCGGCTAAAGGGATGTCAGCGGTTATCACTAAATCAAAAGTTTCTATATGAGCGACAATATAATCATCTGCACTGTCAAAACCTTTCATGACTTGTACGGAACGAATAAACGGTGATTGAGGATAGGTGAGCAAGGCGTTTGCCACCAAGATTAAGGAGGTTTTAGTGCGTACTGCTGCACGAAATAAAATTTCTTTAATTACTTTAGGACACGCGTCAGCATCTACCCAAATGTGCATAATTTATAGGATGTTTATTGAAATTAAGATAGGATTTTAGCAAGGAAGGCTGACAAGCAATATAGGCTAGTTATATAATTTTTCTATTTGGGGAGAAAATAATGCGAGTTTCAACCTTTCTTTGTCTTTCATTCTGGTCTTTGACGGTGTTCGCGGAGTCAACACTACCTAAAGGATGCCAAGCAGTGACTGTTCAAGGTGAAGCCGTAACAGTGCAAGCGAAAAAAAGCAGTTTAGTGTTTATTCATAATCTCACTGCAGCTGATATATGGATAACCCACCCAGTAACTAATCCTGGCGCCAGTGCAGGATGGCCTACCCGCATACAAAGTGGAAATTGGTCTGCATTAGCGGTGAATAAATGTCCTTTTGTTTTAAATTGTATTGAATCAAGACCTGGGCATGAGCAACAAGCGCCTTGTGAAGGGGCAATAGCGGTCTGTAAATGGAAAGGAAAAGGGGTAAAGATTCCTAAAAATGAACAAGGTGCAACATACTGGGCAGCAGAAGATATGTCTTTATCTGCATTAACTGCGGCAGTCGGTGCGCGTGGCTTTATAATTCCTGTGAGCAGTGATTAAGTAAGGCCAAATTGCATCTCTAATTGTTTAAGAGGTTATTGTAGCCTTGGTTTCGTTGCGTCGCACCAAGGCTACGATTAAATCTTGTAATTTGCATCAAAAAGCAATACAATTTGATTTTTTTGATTCAATATAAGTTTAAAGCAAGCAATGCCACAAATATCGTCTACCAGGGGCTCCTCCAAGAGCAAACCATATACCCGTGTTACGTCGTACTCGACAAATCGATTTCGTTATTTTCATGCAGAAGATAGAACCAATCTGACCCAAACAGATCGAGGTGTTGCGATGTATTCTAAGAAGTTGGGAATCCCTTCCCTAAAAGGAATGATCGTTGCATTAGCTAAGGAAAAGGGGCGGAAAATTTCCATCCTGGATTCGGGATGTGGGCAATGTGTCGCGGTTAATCAACTCTTATCTGACGAAAAATTGAAACATTATATTGATCACATATCAGGTATCTCCTTACATTCCTTTTATAAGGTATACCAGGTGATGGAAAACCACCATGGACGGTTTTATTACTATTTAGGTGCAGCGCAAAACGTATTAGCGAAAGCCTTGGAACCCGATCATGCATTTGATCTTATTTTAGACATTTGGGGCGCTTATCCCTATTCTGAAGATAAATTGGGATTATTGAAGCAATATCATTGAGCACTGAAACACCATGGAGTTGCACTGGTCTATACACGCGACTCAGAACTTATATCGATAAAAAATGAAGAGAACATCAAACAAAATCTTATCAATTATGTGACGGAACATTATCCTAAAACATTTTCTGCCGAGCCAGACAGCAAAATGATTAGGATGGAAAAAGTAACCGCACGATGGCCCTTACCTCATTATGATATTTTAACGAGTCAAGAAGTACCTTCTATCGTATCCGATGGTATTGGGGCAGAACAATTGAAGCAAGGAAATGCAATTAAATTTGACAATATCTTATATGCTCCTGCAGAAGAACAGCCTATGGAATTGCGGCCTCTTCCTTTTTAAGCATAGGTGAGAAATCGTCAGTGGACTGCAAAATCTTCATCTGGGCGTAAAATGCGTTTCAATCATTCTACACATGGACCGTTAGCTCCTCATCAGGCCTAACGGCTCCAAATTTTATGAGAACCTATCCGTTTCATCCCAACTGTAATTCTTGAGTGTTGGAAGGAGCGATTTGAGGAAATTGCTACTTTCTACTATATAAGATGCCATGTCATTTAACGTCATAAAGAATGATTCAATGGATGCCTTTGCTTCATCATCACGTGCAATCAGATGCTCAAGTACTTCTTTCAAGCCCAATTGATCATTTTGAAATCCCCAATATTCTGGATTACTGACTACAAAAGCATCGAGAGATAACCCTGACTTGAGGTCTAATCTTATCGAGACAAAAGCATCTGTGGCAACAATCATTTCCGGTGATAAATATTCGGGAAGTTTGTTGAGATCAATCTTGGATGAGAGTAGTGCAGTTAAACCGGTGTAATTGCCATCAGTATCTTTGGTTGTTGATGTGACAACACCTTTAATAAAAATCGCGTCCCCATATTCTTCGGTATAATTTTAAGACAGGTAAACCACTAGTTTGACTAGTGAGACTCTCAAGGCTTAGCCTTAAGATTTAGTGACGATGATGTCAAAATACAGCTGTGGACTTGACGGTTTCACAGGAGAGTAATTATGACAACATCATCGT
>JBOFJV010000298.1:0-7013 GCA_051657005.1 Legionella sp.
TAGAGGTATCTTAGCCTTATTGAGAACTAGGCATGATAACCTGAGTGAAGAAAAGAAGGCTAAAAGAGACGCATTTTTAACTCAAAATCAGGCTATCGATGCAATCTATCAATTCCAACAACAACTTCATTCTCTTTTCATGAAAAGAGCATGAACACAAAAGGCATGTCGTAAAGTAATACCTACCTTCTTAGGCATGCTGACTGAATTAAAGCAAAGTGCTTTTAAGGCTTTAGCTTCATTGGGTAAGACCCTGGGAGCTTGGAAAGATGAAGTCGCCAGAATGTGGCGGTTTAAGTAAATCAAATGGAATCACAGAAGGGTGTCATCGTAAAATGAAAATCATTCAGCGAAGAGCTTATGGTTTTAGAAAATTTGAAAATTACAGAGTGCGTGTTAAGGTGCTCTGTGGGTGATTAGAGCTGTCCCCTTAAATGGGAAAGAGCCAAAGTTTTACACCTTTTGATGCGGTAATTGCACCTATCAACATCGAACCAAATAAAGCACCAAAAGGCAGGGCTGAAGCCATCACAACAATATGCGTTGCATTCAAACTAAAATGATTTTTCACTAACTCCAAAGAGCCAGCAATAATGCCCTCATCATACCCAAATAAGAAACCAGCAACGGAACCAATGGTCGCAACAATCCATGTCATATCGAACCACTTAATTACACTAAATTTTTAATCCCATCCACGGACAGATTGACGGGCAGAAAAACTAAGATCCGTAATTAAAGACCAATTTCCTTTTTTAATTGCTTCATCAGGAACAATCCAAGATCCGCCAACACAAGATACATTAGGTAATACTAAATAATCAGAAAAATTCGCTTCATTAATGCCGCCTGTTGGGCAAAATCTAGCGTGTGGAAAAGGAGCGTAGATTGCCCGGAGCATATTGGCTCCACCAGCCGCAGCAGCGGGGAAAAATTTAAAATGGGTATACCCCAAAGTTAATCCATCCATGACCTCAGAAACACTTGCAACTCCAGGAATTAACGCGATACTTGAAGTACATCCCGCAGTTAAAAGCGCTTGCGTTTTTCCCGGACTAAATGCAAATTTTGCCCCAGCAGCGGCCGCATCTTTTAACTGCTCAGGCATCGTTACTGTTCCTACACCAATTAATGCTTCAGGAAAAGTTTCTGTAAGCAATGTCACCGCTTCTAATGCTACAGGTGTTCTTAATGCTACTTCAAGTACATGAATACCACCAGTAAATAATGCGGTAGCCAAATACACAGCATGCTCTATTTCTTTAATAACAATAACTGGAATTACAGGTGATGTACAAAAGATTAATTCGGGTTGCACAACCCAATTTGAAAACGACATAAGCGCTCCTTGTAATTACTTGATGTCCCTCAGACACGATTGTTTTAAATAAACAGCGGCTCCCAAGATTCCTGGTTGTTCTGCTCTAATCACATAGGTCGGAATTTGCGAGTTAAAATCACTAAAACGACCTTTTTCTTCAAAACGTGTCCTAAAATCACTTTGATGAAGTAAAGACAGCAACCTCGGTACAATTCCGCCAGCGATATAAACACCACCAAAAGCAGCAAAAATCAAAGCCAGATCTCCAGCATAAGCGCCTATAATTGCAAAAAACTGAGCCACGGCTGCTTCAGCAATCGTGCATTCCTGCTTTAACGCTAAAGTAATAATTTGCGATGCCGGGAGAAGCCCCTTTTCTTTTTGATTCAGAACAGCAAGCGCCTGGTATAAATTTTCCAAACCATGACCAGAAAATAAGAGCTCATAAGATACATGCGCGTACTTCTTTTTCAGATGGCAATAAATAAACTATTCCTGCTCTGTTTTTGCTCCCCAACTCACATGACCACCTTCACCTGCATGAGCAGTATATCCATGGGCATGAGACAACAAATAAGCCACTCCTAGCCCAGTTCCAGCGCCCAATACGGCTTGAACTGCACTTTTATCTGCACTTCCTTTTCCTATCTGAATGACGTGTTGGTCTGACAAAACCGGTAGACTCATAGCAATGGCATTAAAATCATTCAATACTTTAAATTCAGTTAAGCCTAATTTTTGTTTTACATCACTCACTGAAAAGCGCCAATGCGCATTAGTCATACAGATTACATCATCAAGCACAGGACACGCTATGGCAATAGCGACTTGTTTCACTTCTTCCAGTGCGTATTTTTTTCGATAGGCGATTAAGACCTATTCAAAACTGTCGTACTCTGCACAGGAATAAATTTCAATTTTTTCAATGGTCAAATTTTCCAAATTAACGCAACTAAACCGTGCAAAAGTTCCACCAATATCGGCAATAATGGCATAAAACATGAAATCATCTACTCGCATAGCAAGACTCTTTTCCCTGAAACAAACTGCATGCTCCTTGTTCTGCTCCGGTAAATTGAGCTCTTAAACTTGCAAATAACTCTCGACCTGTGCCCAACTCATGACTGTTTTTGACCGCCTTAATTCTTCGCTCCAGCTCCTGTTCCGGAATCAGCAGTTGCAAAAGCCCTTCTTGTGCATCAATTAAAATCATATCTCCGGTTTCAATCCGCGCAAGCACTGAATTTTCTATAGCTTCTGGAGTCACATGAATTGCAGCAGGAACTTTACCAGAAGCTCCTGACATGCGTCCGTCGGTCACCAAAGCCACTTGGTATCCTTTATCCATCAGCACACCCAGTTTAGGAGTTAATTGGTGTAACTCCGGCATGCCGCATGCTTTAGGTCCCTGAAAACGCAACACCACCACACAATCATGATTGAGACATCCCTGGTGAAATAAATGCTCAAACTCTTCCTGGCTGGAGCAGACCACAGCAGGCGCTTTAATTTTCTCTTTTCCTGCCGCAAGCCCTGACGTCTTAATGACTGCACGGCCTATATTTCCGCTCAACACTTGCAAACCACCTTGAGTCTTAAATGGTTTTTGCGTAGACGTTAAAACCGTCTCATCATTAGAAATCGATGGACCAGGAGCCCAAACGAGTAGCTCGTTATCCAATAACGGATGTTGCGTGTACCGCTTTAATCCATGCCCCACAACCGTTTGTACGTCTTCATACAGCAACTGCGCGTCCAGTAAGGTATGAATAAAATAAGCCATACCTCCCGCACGCTGAAACTGATTAATATCCGCATACCCATTGGGATAAATTTTGGCAATCAATGGAGTCACCGCAGACAATTGAGCAAAATCATCCCAATTAACTGAGTATCCAGCCAAAGCAGCAATCGCAACCAGATGCATCGTGTGATTCGTAGAGCCACCTGATGCCAGCAAAGCCACAATGCCATTCACTATATTTTTTGCATCCATTAACTGGCCTATAGGCATATAATGTTCGCCTAAGTCAGTAAAAGAAAGCACTTGTTGCGCTGCCTCCCGCGTTAATGCATCACGCAGTGGCGTACCCGGATTAATAAATGATGAACCCGGAAGTTGTAATCCCATCACCTCAATAATCAGTTGATTGGAATTCGCAGTACCGTAAAAAGTGCAGGTTCCTGCAGAATGATAAGAAGCAGACTCAATCTCAAGCAACGCTTTTTCATCAACCTTCTTTTCGGCATACAACTGACGAATACGCGCTTTTTCTTGATTGGATACTCCTGAAGGCATGGGCCCGGCAGGAATAAAAATAAACGGTAAATGCCCAAAACTCAAAGCAGCCATCAACAAACCAGGAACAATTTTATCACAGATGCCAAGCATTAAGCAGCCATCAAACATATTGTGTGATAAGCCAACAGCTGCCGACATGGCAATCACATCCCGGCTTAATAAACTTAACTCCATTCCAGGCTGCCCTTGAGTAATTCCATCACACATTGCAGGAACACCAGCCGCAAATTGGGCAACACCACCAGCAGCAGAAACTGCTTCTTTAATTAAAGAGGAATAATTTAAATAAGGTTGATGGGCAGAAAGCATGTCATTGTATGCAGAAATAATCGCAATATTTGCCTTGGCCATGACGCTTAAGTTTGCTTTATCTTGCTTTGCGCATGCCGCAAAACCATGGGCTAAATTACCGCAGTGCAATGTACCGCGCTGAGGACCTTTGACACGTGCCTGATAGATATGTTTTAGATAAACCTCTCTACTTCGTAGACTACGCTCACGAATTCGTTCTGTAACTTGAGCTACTACTGGATGCATTGTCTTTCCTTAAGGTGCATACATCACCTGAACATTCGCATCGAGGTTATTTAAAAAAGCACTCACTGGCATCACCATAGGATTATGCTCAGCCATGGCTTGATGTAATACGGCCAATTTTTTTTGACCTAACAAATGAAAAAAAATCACCCGGCTGTTTAATAGTCTTCTTTTAGTCAAACTCACACGCTGACAAGGTGCAGTTTTTGGACTCACCAACAACACTGCTGCAGCCTCATTATCTAACCCCATGGTCAGTTCATCGGAGCAAGGAAAAAGTGATGCGGTATGTCCATCTTCACCCATTCCCAAAACAACCGCATCAAAAGTAGGCAATGCTGCTATTCGAGACTCTATATCTTCTATAGGCTGATCCTCTTGATAGACACTTAAAAAGTGAGCTTGGGCGGCTTGATGCTGAAGTAAATGATTGCGTACCAAACGCTCGTTTCGATTTGCATCACCAATAGGAACACAACGCTCATCAGCTAAAGTGATGGTTACCTTGTCCCAAGGAAGCTCTGTCTTAGCCAAAACCTTAAATAAATCAACAGGAGTTTTTCCACCAGAAACCACCAGATATGCATGGCATCGTTGTGCTATGGCGTTACAAAGAATTTGTTTTAACCGGTCAGCAAGATCTTCAGTTAATAAATGTGCTTCACTAAAACTATGTAACTGCATTTTGCTCACCCCATATATGTGCTTTGCCGTTGTATAAGCTAATGACTTCTAAAGGCCCCCAAGTTCCTGAAGGATAAGTATGCAACGGAGTATCTTGTTTTTCCCAAGCTTGTTTAATTTCATCTATCCATTTCCAGGCTTGCTCCACTTCGTCACGACTAACAAACAAATATTGATTTCCTAACATCACTTCCAATAATAATCGCTCATAAGCATCTGCAATTCGTTGCAGGTTAAACAAGTGGTTAAAATTTAAATTTAATTTCCCATCCCGTAATTGCATGCTTTCACTAAGCCCAGGAATTTTATTCATCATCCGTAATTCAACTCCTTCATCAGGTTGCAAACGAATAATGAGTTGATTGGGAGATAACTCCTGTTTTAATTCTTTAAAGATGTTATAAGGCTGCGGCTTAAAATAAATGACTACCTCGCTTTGTTTTTTCGACAATCGTTTACCGGTTAATAAATAAAAAGGAACACCAGACCAACGCCAATTATCAATGTAGGCTTTAATGGCCACAAAAGTTTCCGTAGTTGACCCTTTATAAGCGCCTTCTTCATCTAAATACCCAGGTACTTGCTGTCCTTTAACGAAATTCGCTACATACTGTGCTCGTATCGTATGATCATGTACATGTACATCACGGATCGAGCGCAATGATTTTAATACCTTTAATTTTTCACTACGAATGCATTCTGCTGAAAGGCTCATGGGTGGTTCCATAGCCAAAAGTGAGAGAATTTGTAATAAGTGATTTTGCAGCATATCCCTGACTTGGCCTGACTTATCATAATAAGCCCATCGGCCTTCTACACCGACTTCTTCTGCAACACTAATTTCCACCTTATCAATGGTTTGATTATCCCAGTTCGAAGAAAAAATTGCATTAGCAAAACGAAGTACTAAAAGATTTAATACCGTTTCTTTACCTAAATAATGATCGATGCGATAAATCTGATCTTCAGCAAAAAAATGAGCAACCTCATTATGAATTGCTATTGATGAGGGTAAATCATGACCTATCGGCTTTTCCAAGACAACACGCGAGGGCTGTTGGGTTAAGCCAATACCTGAAAGACCTTGACACACTTGCGCATACAACGAAGGAGGAATTGCAAAATAGGAAATAGTAACTCGTTCACCATGGTTCACATAGTCAATTAATTTTGCATAATTCTCGTGTTGTGTCAGATCCAGTTGGCAATATACCATGCGTTCCACAAGACGAGACCATACCTTCTCATCCAGATTTTCCCCAATAAAGTTTTGGGTTTTAGTTTTAATGAGTTGAGCATACTCATGAATTGATAACTCTTCGCGGGCACAGCTCACAATACGTGTTTGCTCATGAAGCAAATGAGCTCGTTCAAGCTGATATAATGCGGGAATTAATTTACGACAAGATAAATCCCCCAATGCACCGAACACAATTAAATCACAAGGACTCTTGGCAGCAACTTCTTCGAGCATGTTTTATTCCAGACAATCATATTTTGAGACCTCAATACTAAATTGAAAGATAGTACAGATCAACCAAAATCCTGTTTATCCTTTTTTCAAACGGGGTTCACACTCGAACGCCAACAAGGGGTGAGAATAATAATATCCTTGAACAAGATCCACCTTTTCCGCTTGCAATAATCGAAGTTGCTATTTATTTTCGACACCTTAAGCAACAACTTGAAGATTTAATTTATGAGCAATTGTTGCTATAGCTCTTATAATCGTTTGATATAAGTAATCGTTATGGCAATTACGAATAAAGGTTTTATCTATTTTAATTTTCTTTAAGGGCAAATGTTTTAAATAAGAGAGACTGCAATATCCCGTGCCAAAATCAGGCTCTTTCCCATTTAAGGGGGCAGCTCTAATCACCCACAGAGCACCTTAACACGCACTCTGTAATTTTCAAATTTTATAAAACCATAAGCTCTTCGCTGAATGATTTTCATTTTACGATGACACCCTTCTGTGATTCCATTTGATTTACTAAACCGCCACATTCTGGCGACTTCATCTTTCCAAGATCCCAGGGTCTTACCCAATGAAGCTAAAGCCTTAAAAGCACTTTGCTTTAATTCAGTCAGCATGCCTAAGAAGGTAGGTATTACTTTACGACATGCCTTTTGTGTTAATGCTCTTTTCATTAAAAGAGAATGAAGTTG
>JBOFJV010000299.1:0-2442 GCA_051657005.1 Legionella sp.
CCAGTTATTTACAAACTATGCAAAATAAGGGAATAAATCCTTTGGTTGCTGTAGCTATGGCATTGAACAATCAACGTTATAGTACAGTTTCTTTCACCCCTGTACGTCACGCAGTGGCGTATAGGGGTGAGTAGTTACACCAATTATTGATAAAGAAAAAGGATTACTTACTGGTCGACGCATGAGCCATGTTTTTGCTTTGGAAGTACCTAATTACCATAAACCTATTTTTTTGACTGATGCAGCAATCAATCTGTTTCCTAATCTAAAGGGAAAATGTGACATTGTGCAAAACGCAATCGATCTTTTCCGTAACCTAGGTTTAGGAACACCCAAAGTAGCTATTCTCTCTGCGATTGAAACCGTCAATGAACAAATACCCTCAACACTTGATGCAACCGCATTATGTAAAATGGCCGAGCGAGGGCAAATTACTGGAGGCATTTTATATAGCCCACTGGCCTTTGACAATGCAATTTCCCTGGAATCAGCCCATGAAAAAGGAATTGTGTCCCAAGTCGCTGGAAATGCGGACATTTTAGTAGTTCCTGATGTTGAATCAGGAAATATGTTGTACAAACAAATGACCTACCTTTCTGGAATTGAAGCCGCCGGCATCGTGTTGGGTGCACGTGTCCCTATTATTCTTACCAGCCGTGGCAGTGATGAGCAATCACGTCTGGCATCTTCTGCCATGGCTTTATTATATGCTCGAAATACTTGAGAGCATGATGAAACAATTGATGGCAGTACATTGAAGAAAATTAAATCGTATTTGCCAGAATTTGCTATAATCCTAGAAAAGCAAGGAGCAAGTCATGGAAACCCCTGAATTAATACACCGTTATAAAATGGATGTAATGGATGCTCTATATAATCGCAGAGCGGTACGAGATTATTTACCGAAAAAAGTTGACCATGAAATTATCCACCAGCTGTTAAATGCAGCAGTACATGCTCCATCAGCACTTCATGAAGAGTCCAGAGGATTTGTAGTGATTCAGAACAAATCTTTATTGGATCGTATTTCAGAAAGCGCGAAACTACTCACACTCAATGATAAAAAGAAAAGCATCGATTTACAAGAGCAACACATTTTACAAATAGTACAACAAAAAGAATTCAACGTCTTTTATAACGCGCAGACTTTAATTGTGATCTACAGTACTGTAAAAGGACAATTTGTCGGTGCAGACTGCTGGTTAGCAGCAGAAAACTTGATGTTGGCTGCGCTTAGTTACGGTCTTGCATCGTGTGTCATTGGTTTTTCAATATCCGCATTAAATTTACCTGAATGGAAAAAAGAATTGGGAATCCCCCAAAAAATGACTGCTGTTGCGCCAATTATTCTGGGTTGGCCTGCAAGCCAGACATTACCCTCGACACATAAGCCACCGCTCATTTTAAAATGGAAATAGACTTAGAGGATTAGGACTGCACCCGACATTGAATTTTATTTTCAAAAGCCATCTATAATTAAAGAAATATTCTTGTTCGAGTCGATGTATTATGGCATTACCTAAAGCGGCGAACCCTCTTTTCGAAATTCTGTTGCATATGCCAGATGAGAAAGCAAATGAATTAACTCAGATATTAGTCGAAACCAAATATCTTCCTGAAAATGATAAGCTGAGCATTTTATACACAAAATTAATAGATTTTGGCAACTACCTTCCTGAACCGTTTAATGAGGAATGGAAGGAATACTGGCAAGAGTATAATCTGGATTTCCTGAGCAGTGGTAACACTGAAAATTTCACAATATGTAATCTCGATGGTTTCCATCTTTTTGTTCTTAAAGTTGAGAATCGTTTTGATCAGCCGTTGGATCTCGAGTCCATCTATAGAAACAGTGACATCAGTCCAGTCTTTCTTGAAGCGAAAAGAAGCGATGAGGTTTACAACAAACCCGTTGCAAAACCAACTGCAACTGTAATTCAACAACCTCAAGAGAATCCGACATGGGTTGTGGTCCAGCAGCAAATTTAGAACAACAGCCTACAATAGACCAAGGAGTAAACTCCGCAGACCAAACCATGATACGCCAGGGCTCAAACTCCACAAACCAAACAATGATAGGCCCAGGAGCAAATCAAACCAAACAAACGATGCTTATCCAGGAGGCAACAATAGCAGAGAAGAGAACATTAGTATTAACAGAATATTGTCCCGAAGGAGATCTGCTATCAAAAGCAACTCGTTTTGCGAAAAAATTAGCTACCCTGCATGATCCAGAAGAGCATGCCCAACTTATTAAGGATCATACTCGTTCAGCTAGCTGGTAGAGTTAACCAGTCACCTGACCACCCCCCCATTTAGAACCCATCGTGCCCTACTAAGGCAATGGGCTCAAGACAATTTCATTACATACTCATACCTTATCAATCAGAACAATCGGTGCATTATTTTTGCATCTGGTAGTGGATGCTTCTTTACGAATAG
>JBOFJV010000300.1:0-7168 GCA_051657005.1 Legionella sp.
ACTTAGGTAATATATTCAAAATCAGGAGCAGCTCGATAAAACGAGAGGTGCTGATGAGAAAGGTAATTTTTAAAGTTAGTTTGAACTAATCGCCGGCAGCCCTTGGGGCTGCTCTCCACCGTCAAGCCACCTGCTTTGCAGGTGCGGTCTGACTTTTATATTGTCGATTAAGTCAACGTGTTTTTGATTATGGGCATACGCTTCTAATAATGTGAGCCTCTTTTGTGATTCCGGATTTTGTGTAAAAAATATCATCAAAGGGTTTTTGTACGGATCTTATTTGTATATTTTATATCATTTCTGTCTAAAAAAAATAAATTAATGAAGTTTTAGGGGGATCTTGAATAAATGATGACATTTAAGGCCAATTCACATATAAAATAGACGCAAGATTTTTATCAATTAAAGAGAGTCAAAATGAACAGTTTTAAACCGGGGTTTATTTTGAGTTGTTTGATGATTTTACTCGTTATTGCAACACCTGTTCGTGCTGGAAATAGTGCTCAGGCTGAATCCGATGCAGCACGAATTATGATGTTGGAAAAAGCACTTGCGCCACAAAAAATCGATGAGGTAGCGGATTTATTTGCAAAAGCCAATAAGGATCGCAACGGTGCGGTTCAATTTATGTTATTTTCGGATCAATTGAAACGTAAATATAAAAACCGTTGGCCTTATTGGGTTTCTGGGGTTTCGAGTCCATGGATTACTTCGTATACCATTAAAAAAGCAGCGCAAAGTAAAAATTCCTGGCGATTTAGAATCACCTACCAATGGGCTACCGCTGCCGGAGCATTTCAGCCTCCTTTGGTACAAACACTTGTTGTAGCGCCTGTTCCCAAAAATACCAACGCATCGCAAAAATTTTGGATCACTGAATTCAAAGAACAGTAAAAGCAATCCGTGGTGTTATACCCCAAGCTATTCTGAATAAAACCGCTGTTTCATTCGCTCACAATAATTTACGAGATGAGGTTGTGAGCGAACATATTCTTGCATGGGAGAGGGAATGGGCGGATACACTATATTGGCGAGAAATGCATAAACACATGCATCGATACTGGACGGTGCGTTACCCAAGCAAAAAGGCGTGGCTTCTAAAAGCTGACTTAGAGCGCGCAGATCGTCAAGGCCTAATTGATACATTTCGTCAGCATCATGCCTGCCAATGCCTTGTTGATAAAGGTCACGTTTGATTTTTTTGCGAATGATTTTAGGCAAAACATAATAAACCAGCGAGTTGAGGTGACCAAAAAATGTCTTTTGACTTATTGGCCAATAGCGTTCATCAAGCCAACGCGAATAAACCAAAATCCAGTACAGATGTTCTTCGAGCATCCTGCGTAAAACCAATGCATGCGCTTTTTGTGATTCAGTTAAATGACTATCAAGCGGATCTCCGTATTTTTGTTGTAAATACTTGATGATGAAGTCACTGTCGGCTATTGGTTTCCCATCATCAGTGATGACCGGCAATTTTCCCTTTGGGCTCTTTCGAGGGTCAATCACAGTGACTGCTGTAAATGGAATTTTGGCCATGCGCAAATAATTTTCCAATTTCATACAAAAAGGGCTGGGGTTAGGTAATGACCTGGCAGATGGGTATTGAGGGAGTTTTATCATGGCAAAATCCTATGGTTTTGAAATGTCATCATCATGATGAGGCGATACAAAAAAGTGTAACACAATTGCAGCACAAGCTTAAAAAAGATAGAATTCACTTTGATTCTGTTATCTGTAGTGAAAATGACTTCTATATCTGCATCTCCAAACAATGCCTTAAATAAAAATGGATTACTAGGGCGACACAGTAGCGCATTATTCTCGTTGCTTATTAGTTTTGTTGCTTTGCTCATGCGTTTTTTATTTGTTGGAGCACATAATTTGTTCGTTGAAGAAGCGTATTACTGGAATTATTCGCAACACCTGGATTTTGGTTATCTCGATCATCCGCCAATGGTTGCTGTATTGATTAAAGTGTCTACTTTAATTTTTGGTACAAACGAATTCGGTATTCGTTTTCCAGCACTTTTTTGTTGGGGGCTGGCAGCATTTTTTAGTTTTAAATTAACTGAATTAATTCATCGGGGCTCAGGCTTAAATGCCATAGTGTTATTATCCCTTATGCCTTTTTATTTTGTGCAGTCGACGCTAATAACACCCGATCAACCGGTTTTGGCGTGTTGGTCTGCATTATTGTATTATTTTTATCGCATCTTTTTTTTAGATGAATCTGAATCGTGGTATAAAGCAGGTGTATGGCTTGGTTTGGGCATGTTATCTAAATACACCGTTGTATTGCTCGGTCCTGCGGTTCTCCTTTATTTGATTACAGTGCCTTCGGCCAGATATTGGTTTACGCGTAAAGAACCCTATCTTTGTGTTTTGATCGCTGCGCTCCTTTTTATGCCAGTCATTTATTGGAATGCTACCCATGAATGGGCTTCATTCATATTTCAGAGTACGCGACGCTTTAAAGCTATGCATCGTTTTTCCTTTCATCATTTTCTCGGATTGGCATTTTTGTTTTTATTGCCTGGAGGGGTGATAGGTCTTGGTCTTTTATGCAATAAGAGATACGCTGTTGATTTAGCAGCAAAAAAACGCTGGTTCCTGCAACTCTTTACCTTATTTCCATTGGCTTTTTTTGGCATATACAGTCTTAATCATCCGATTAAGATAGATTGGATTGGTCCTGGTTTGATTTCTATTGTTCCCTGGCTTGCATTTTTAATTTCGCGAAGTAGAAAATTTTATCAAGCATGGCATTTGGGTGCATTCTTTTTATTGCCATGTTATGCCATTTTAATTGGCTTGATTGCTTTTGGGTTTTCTGAAAAAGCATCACAAACCCTCTTTCGTAAAATGATTTCCTGGGAAAATATTACCGAGCAAATCCATAATGTGGCAAAACATGAAAAGCTGACACGCAATACGACACCCATTATTGTGCCTTTGGATTTGTATAACATTGGCAGTGAGCTGGTGTTTTATCAAACGAAATTATTCAAACAAGGAAAAATACAAGAGACTTATCCTGTTGAAGGCAGGCATATTTTTTGTAAAAACAGTTTGATGTATCAATATTGGTCAAAAGGAACCATTCCTTCGAAACAGATTTTGATGCTCGTTGCTGACAACCTTAAGGATTTTGACTTACCTTCGATTCATGCTCAAACGACTCTGCTTGCGCCCCCGAAAAAGCTATGGTCCCACAGTCAAGGAAAAGGGGCAGTAGTCGACCCTTATTATTATGAGTTGGTACAAACGAAATAAGGAATGGCTGCATTTGGCACCTCTTGAATGGTGTCAAAGCGATTTAGGAAACCTGGGTTTAGGTGCTGTTGCTACTGTACCCAGGTCACAATACAATGTTGTTTCCTCTTACATGCAGAGTGTAGAACGTGGTTCAAGAGGTAAATCTAAAACTTCGTGGTCAACCACGGCACTTGCAGGAATAGTACTGTAAAGATGAGGATATTTTTCACCACCAACCTTATTAGCCTCTATTTTTAGCTTCAATGGAGGCAATTTAGTGGGATTGATTTCTACTAAAACAATTTGATCAACTCCTTTAAAGAATTTTTCAAGTAGGGCAGGATATTGATCTTCAAAAGCCAGATGGATAAATTGATCTTTTTTATCCAGCGCTGAACCTTCAAAAAAACCGTTACTCGCAAAGTCATTCCATTCTTTCTGGGTAAGTATTTTGTAAATAGATGTCATGATGAGCCAATTGTAATTTTAAGACAGGTAAACCACTATTTTGACTAGTGAGACTCTCAAGGATTAGCCTTCAGATTTCGTGACGATGATGTCAAAATACAGCTGTGGACTTGACGTTTTCACAGGAGAGTAATTATGACAACATCATCGTATGAGAGTTTAAGTCACTCGAAATATGACTGTAAATACCATGTAGTGTTTGTACCTAAATATCGTAAAAAAGTGTTATATGGCTAAATCAGAAGGTTTCTAGGTCTATTATTCAGATATTTAGCAAGTCATCGAGGTTGTAAAATATTGGATGGGCATATGGTTCAAGACCATGTGCATATGCTGCTTAGTATACCGCCAAAATATTCAGTTTCCGAAGCTATTGGATAAATCAAAGGAAAAAGTGCTATTGCGGTTGCGCGACAATTTGGTGGCATGAAAAGGAATTTTAACGGCGAGAGCTTCTGGGCTCGTGGCTATGCTGTTTCTACCGTGTGTTTTGAGGAATCTAAACTTAGGGAATATATTCAAAATCAGGAGCAGCTCGATAAAACGAGCGGTGCTGATGATAAAGGTAATTTTTAAAGTTAGTTTGAACTAATCGCCGGAAGCCATTGGGGCTGCTCACCATCGTCAAGCTACCTGCTTTGCGGGTGCGGTCTGACTAAATTGAACAATATTTTACATGTTAATGATTAACAAAATATTAACATCAGCTTCAATAAGGTAGAGAACGTAGCCTGGGTGCAGCGTATCGGAACCCGGGGGTCTGAGTTACATCAATAAACCCTGGTTTCGCTACGCTCTGTGACAATGAGAGGACTGCTCAGCGCGAAGCTGCATTCAGGCTACGAGACAACGTCATTTTCGCTTAAGTTAATACCATGAAACGTTCACGGGGCATGTAAATTCGTCGTTGCAAGCCACAGGCTAATATATGTACTTATAGATTGTTTAAAGGCCACTGGATTGCTTCGCATGTGGCTCGCAAAGACGGAATTTCCATCTCCCTTGAACGCTTACAAAATTAGATACCAGCCTTTGATACAGGCTTATATTCATCATCACGATCATCATTCACTGTACCCGTTACTCCAAATATCGTTCCTGCATATTTTCTTAGAGCGCTTTTGACGTCTTCTCTATCAGGTATGGGAAGGCCAAGACGAACACACAGCAGCTCTTGTACGTAATTGGCAAAGGTGGTTCCGCTCATTTTTTCGGGTACCTGTGTGTGTTTGTTGAAGCGTACAGGAATAATGCAATTATCTTCCCGTAGGTAATCGCGTCCTTCTTGCAAATTGGAGGATATGAATGCAGCCCTCAGAAGCATTTCTAATCGATTGACACTCAAATTGATAGCAAATCGAGGTGTTTCAAAAACAAGATTTGAACTCGTAGCCTCAAGAAAATGGATTCGATTTACATCGGTACCCGCGCATTGTAGAAGATGATCATTAAATAGATGAAGCAGCGTATCATCAGAAGTTTCTGGGGGGTAATTGGGTATAAAAGTTATGTACCGCTTCATAAAACCATCGGCTATCTACGTGTTTCATTGAAAACATCCTAAGTTAATTTGGGTATGATGATATCATATTTTTCATCACTTTTAGCAAAAATTACTCACTTACCTGCCTACAAAAAAAATTTGGTGGCCTAGTTTATAAAAATGAAAATATATTCTTTTGTTGGAATTAAATTCATTTTATTGACAATTTAACAGATGCGGATTATATTCTTGTTTCGGATAAAATATGAATTTAAATTCAAGAAATTAATCTTGAAAGTGATTTTTTGCATGAATAACTCTTCTTATGATCGAGAACTGCAAGGAGCGACAAAAATACTTTCATTATTAAACAGCATTTATTTATCCATGTTTTGAATATTTTATCGTGATGAAATTAAGCTATCAAGGCAAAAAAAAAACGCACTTACCTACAGAATCAAGGAGGTACAATATGTCCCTGACTACTTCACTGAATAATACCGCAGTTGATGAGACTCTTTCTCAACCGATTAACGAGGTAACAACTAATACGTTTGTTATTAATTTACAACAAGCGCTCTTTGATCTGGATACCAGTAGCAATCATGACGAAGCAATTATTACTGAACCAAAGGGCATAATCACTGCATCATTAACGAAAAAAATAAAGCATTTTCTTACAGGGCTTGAATTAAGTACTGAGGAAGTGAAACATGTTTTAGAGAAGGCGAAGGCGTTGAAGCAGACGCCTGCTTTTTATCATCAGGCTTTAGCGAATAAAAGTCTGGCCATGATTTTTGAAAAACCCTCTTTTCGCACGCGGTTAAGTTTTGCAATGGCAATTCAGAGCATGGGAGGAATTGCCATTGAAAGTGTAGGCAATACCAGAAAACAGGAAACCACGGCTGATATGGCACGCGTTTTAAATGGTTATGCAGATTTTATTATGGTGCGAACTCATGCAGATGCCATGCTGCACGAAATGGCGGCGCATGCAACGATACCTGTTATCAATGGTTTATCCGCGTTACATCACCCATGTCAGATTCTTGCGGATTTATTAAGTTTATGGGAGAAATTTGGGGCACTTGATGGACTTACACTGGCCTATATTGGCGATGGAAATAACATTCTTCATAGTTTGATGCTGCTCGCGCCCCAATTGGGAGTAACAATTAATTATTGTTGTCCTGAGTCTCGTCAGCCCCATGCTTCCATTATTCAACAGGCACAAAAGATAAAAGCAGGCATGATTCATTGTTTTTCCAAACCTCAAGCAGCTG
Organism: Legionella sp.; assembly: GCA_051657005.1. Lineage (GTDB taxonomy): Bacteria > Pseudomonadota > Gammaproteobacteria > Legionellales > Legionellaceae > Legionella. The sequence goes on from JBOFJV010000300.1 coordinate 6,493, forward strand.
TTGAAAATGCGGATGCGGTTTACACGGACGTATGGACCAGTATGGGATTTGAAGCGCAGGAAAATCATCAGGACTTCGCAGGATTTCAGGTCAATGAATCCTTGATGGCCTATGCGAAACCCAAAGCAGTATTCATGCATTGCATGCCTATGGAGCGTGGAAAAGAGGTTTCTGAAACATTGCCAGACAGCTCTGAGTCGATTATTTTCACTCAAAGTGAAAACAGAATGCATGTACAAAAAGCATTACTGCTTTTTTTAAATTGATGTTTTGCTTTAAGACATTTATGAAAGTGCGCCACGAAAGTGCACGACCGCTAGTAGCTGAAAGTTCTACCGGGAAAGCGCGACCTAGCGCATTTCGTACTTAGCCTTGGGCTGTATGTGGTAACGCGTATGGTTAATCGTAGGCAAAGGAAGTTGTAAGCCGTAAGCCGCAAGGTTGAAGTGATTGAGCTCCGTTAAGTTTAGTATGAGAGGTTGCCCAGGGTCTTTTAATACCTGAAGGCAACAGTGAATGAGATAATAAATCGGTTCTAATCATTCGCCGCCTCCGGAGTCTGAGAGCATGGCGTGCAACGAAAGCGATAGTGTAAACGAGGGAGGCCCTATCCGCTCTCAAAAGGAGGTGAGTATCAACCGACAAGTGTAAAAACGAGGGAGTTGAGATGGCGAAA
>JBOFJV010000301.1:0-3759 GCA_051657005.1 Legionella sp.
GAATCACAGAAGGGTTTCATCGTAAAATGAAACTCATTCAGCGAAGAGCTTATGGTTTTAGAAAATTTGAAAATTACAGAGTGCGTGTTAAGGTGCTCTGTGGGTGATTAGAGCTGCCCCCTTAAATGGGAAAGAGCCAAATATTTTATCAAGAGTCGGTTCATCCAACTGTCTTTTAAACTTGATATGATAATGCGTATTATCCATATTAAAATTGTCATCATGATACAAGTAATGATCGACATCGTCTCGATGAACAAACGTAGGACGACCCACTTCATCAAATGCGCTGATTTGTAGAGAGTCCAAATTGTATTCTCCATCAACTAGCCTTACGATGAGACGAAAACACTGATCTATCATTAACGTAGGCACTTTCTCAACTGTTTTCTTGGGATACAAAGTTAAGGTGTTGTGCGCTAAGCTGATATTAAATTTTTTGCATAAATGAGTAAACGCTGGCATGAATGCTCCCCCATTGCACTTTAAGAAAAAATAGTACGTAGTTATTCAGTGCCTAGAGTGTATTTGCCAATCCTTAAGAAAATATTAAGAAAAATTACAAAGAGAATAATTTTTGCATATGTACGCTGAAAACCTGTCAAACTCCCTCAGGAAAAGATGCATGAAAAGCCCATATATTTTATCAATTGAATTAGGTATGATTGGACTCAAAATAAAAAGACGTGAGTTCATAATGAAAAAATTAGGCCTTCTGATTGCATTACTCCCATTAAGTGTGTTTGCAGGTGAGAAAGTAAATCCTAATTCTTACCTAAACAATAATTGCCAAAGCATAACCGATCCGGAAGAAAGAAAAGACTGTCTTAGCATTGCCGCAAGAAATGAAGCTCAAGAAAATTTTAAAAATTTTGAGGAAAACACCCCATCTTCCTACCAAGATAATTTCTAATTTCAATAAACTACCGTAGCCTGGATGCGGCGGATTTCGCTTCGCTGCACCCAGGCTACATTTTCTCATAAACCCTATACACAATGATGTGTCCCTGCTACTGCAACTGAGGAACACTTTCTTTACTCCCTAATTTTTTGGGCGTTGGTTTATGTGAAAAAAATGTTCCTAAATAACCCCAAATGGATTTATTTGAATCAGACTCAACCGCTTCTTTCACCTAGATTACGCTGCTGGATTCTTGAGGATACAAACTGTCTTGTACCATCCTGAACCATGAGAAAATGCTTTTTAGCACTAAAGGCAAAAGAGTTAACATCAGCAGCATACTGATGAAATTGGTGGAATCATGAAAGATGGTGTAATTGGCCAACGCTTGAAAAACACCAATGAGCATAGCAATACCCATAGTATTGGAAACCAAACGAGATGCATTGATGTTACGGTTATCCATGGGTAAATCAGAACTTTCATTGATTTCATAAAATGCAATCCATAACCAAAGTAAATCAAATGCAACACTATACCAATGCTGCTGATTCATTTCCGTAACGGTCACCCCGACGGCTTTAGCCAAATCAAAAGTCATTTTTCCACTTTTAAGCGCTAAAGCCATAGTCGGTTTTTCATGGGAGTTCGCTAAAGGTGCGAATTGTTGTACAAAGAGACTTTTAGGAAGATGAATATCGAATAGTTCATAAAAACTTTTTTGAGAACCAAACAGTCTTCTTAATTGCTCTTCACTGATATTTGCTAAAGCACCCACTCCCGGAGCAAAAGAACCATCATCTGCATGATGCGCGATTACCGTATGAGCATTTTTCATCATCATCACATCATTTGTTCCATCCCCATTCGCAACGAGAAAGTACTGATGTTCTCTAAGATAACGCGCTAAAATGCCATTTCCTTCCGTGCTCATTTACGCAAAAATGATTACGGGTCGTTGGGACAGCTCTCTGTCCATGAGCTTTTGAAATGCGACTAAAATCGCTTCATTGATTCCTGAAAATATAACCGTAGAATCCGAATGCACCTCATCCAAATCCAGAGAATGTTCATTCACATCTTCAGCACGAAAAGTATGAATTTTTTTTGCATATTGAGGGCATAATACCTTTGCAATATTTTCTGCAGCCTTAGTGGTATCACCCGTTGCAACAAATACAGGAACAGACGCGTCGCGACATTGGGCGATAAATTGTTCCGCACCTTTTTTTACAGGATTATCAATAATAAAAGTTACGAAATGCATTAACGTTTCGCGTAATTCCGTTTTTTTTAAAATAAAGTGTTCAATTGCTTTTTTCATTCTGTTCAAAAAACGCTTTCAACGTTGTAAAATCGTGTTCACTCAGTTTGCTTCGTGCCAAACACCAATCGCGCGATAATACTGCTGTACGACTTAGCATAGCAGTGTAAGCCTCTAACAAAGCAGTCTTTTGAAAAGACCATGGTTTAGGTACCACACAAAAAACAAGATAATAGTCTTTCCCATCATGAACTAAAGTAAAACGTCCTCCAAACGTGCGATACAAACCTAAATGAAAGGTCTCAATTTCTTTCCTGGTTTCTTGGGTAGTCATTATTTTTTTAAAGCGATTGGTGCCATGACTTGTGACCTCCAAACACTGCGAATCCCCCAATAAGGATTGGAATAATTCTAAAATGGCGTGCTCTTCATGTTCTAACTCTTTTTTATTGTGAGTAAAAGCACTACAAAATACCTCAAACGACTCAAGCAATTGTTTTTTCAGATAAAAGCAACCATTCGGTTTCTTTTAACACATCTTGAACCTCAGATCGCATATCGCTGGTCAACAAACCCAATACATCAATTCGCGTCGTAGTCAGCGTTCCCGTTTTATCCGAAATGACGGCCACACCATTGGGAAATAGCTCACGATAATAAACACCTAAGGCATTGCATAAATCAACCACACGAAGTGCATCTATCGTTTCACAAGGCTGATCGTCCAAATTGCTGTTGAGTTTTTTCAGTAGACGACTATTCACAGTTTATCGTAAAAAAGCTTCCGAAAAAGGAATCATCGTTTGAAATAATGTAAACATCAGGCGAAGCGTTTCTGCAGGCATTAGCGTGATGTCTCTTTGTAAAAAAGCCGCCATAATAATGGATCCTAAAATCGAATATAAAACGCTCCGTTGCTTGCGTTCTGCAATAATTTCGTTAATGACTGCTTTTTTCTCATAATCACTGCTTAATAAGATTTCTTTTTCCGGTTTAATTTGAATAAAAATTGAATCATCACCATAAACATTTAATTTATCGCCAACCAATACTCCTGCCTGTTTGCCCTCTCGAACTGCTTGTAAATCTACTTTTTTATACTGTGAACCCAAATCAGGCTTGGTTTGATGTTCTATCCAAACATCTTCACCATTTTGCGCTTTGAGATTCACGCTAAACTTCTTTTGCTCCAAAGTCTGGGTAAAGTTTCCTTGCTCATCACGATTTAAGGAGACCAACTCCCCAGATACTGGAACACTAGCTAAATCAATACGCTCATCACAATAAACCAAATCATCAGTCCGTAATTGATATCGTGGCACAAGGACAAGTTGTGTGCCCTTGGCAGTAACTCTTAAAACCTGATGCAGTTTATGATTGTATTCATAATCATGTTCCAGCTTTTCTTGCTGAATACGCATTTTTTATTGTCGATGGTGCTAAATCAGCTATGCGGGCTCTACACCAATTAAGGGGGCACTTTAATCAAATTAGTCTAGACTAAGTCCTTGATTTAGGGAACAAAAGGAGATTAAAGTGCCGAAGTACAATCTTATCCTAAATTTACCTGGATTTTCCATAGTAAAAGTGAGCG
>JBOFJV010000302.1:0-9893 GCA_051657005.1 Legionella sp.
TGGGAGCTTGGAAAGATGAAGTCGCCAGAATGTGGCGGTTTAGTAAATCAAATGGAATCACAGAAGGGTGTCATCGTAAAATGAAACTAATTCAGCGAAGAGCTTATGGTTTTATAAAATTTGAAAATTACAGAGTGCGTGTTAAGGTGCTCTGTGGGTGATTAGAGCTGCCACCTTAAATGGGAAAGAGCCAAATATTTGGAAATCATCTTACCTGCTTTAGTAGCTCTAATTATCAGCAACCAAAAGACTTTTTTTGGTAATGAGGAGCAGATGAAGAAGAATTATACGCACCTAATTCGGAGCATCTTTATTTCATGGAAAAAACAGCACATTTGAATACACAACTCGGTAATTATCTGGTCCAGCGACCTTTATTATGGGTGATGCATCTGTTACAAGATATTTTTGAAGCAAATGGCCATGCGTTTATTAATGCGTTAATTCGTCAGGCATGGTTACGAATCATGAAAACGATGCCAACCTCTTCTATGTTTGCTGAAGAGTTGAAAATTGTGCAAAACAAGACCAGGCAGTTAGAACAACAAATTGCGGAACAAGCAACGTTGATTGTTCAGCAACAACAACTCGCTGCAGAACAAGCACGACAAATTGCGGCGTTAACCTCAACAGTCAATTGGTTGCAAGCACATTTTGTTTATGATGTCTATGGCGTCATGGGTGCACCTGATTATCCGTACACACAGCCCATGATGATTGACAATGAAGAGGAATACATCCCTCCTGTCTCTTTGTCAACAAAGCAACCTGAACCTGATGCGATGGAACTGGATGAAGATGAGGAGGGATTAGCTTTAATAACCTTCATCAATTAATGCGTCTGTCTGGTCGATAGTGCCAGCTTCTGAATGTAACTTAGTCTGGGTGTAGCGTAGCGAAACCCGGAGTTCTCAGTCAAATCCATACCTCCGGACTCCAATACGTTGCACTCAGGTCATTTCTGTTACATGCAACAGGCAATCTCAGCCTCTGCATACAATTTAGAAGCCTCTAAAACAGGTTGATGCGCTTCGTGTTTGCTGTTGTGTTGATTGTACGCATGATAAATTTCATACCCCACATACAGCGCTGTTAAAGCTACAGCAGCAGGCCAACATATGGCAAAAGTGGCAATCAAAAGCGTAGGCATTACCGTATTTTTTACCATAGTAAAAATGAAGTCATTACGCGCAGCATGATACTCTTTAAGCGAAGATTGAAGTTCTTCTCCGAAAAGCTGTGCTTGCTCTAAACGCAGGCTTTTTTCTTTATATTTTGAATAAACATCTGTTGAAAGATACATTGCTGTACCTAACGAACAAACAAAGAAGCAAGCAACGACCATTCCTGGTGGAGTAAGCAGCAATGAAGCGGTAAATCCAAGCATCAACAAAGCGGCAGCGGAGGCAGCAAAATATAAAGTTCCTTCTTTTGTTTTCCAACCAATTTCCAATTCTTTAAGTTGTCCATTAAGCATAGCAATATGTGCCAAACGTTGCGCTAAAGTCATCTCTGGAAATTTTTCATGATGATTGGTGTAATCATCTAATTCTTGCTCATACTGTGCTTTTTTAATAAGATACTCTTGTTTCGCTAAATGACATTTATAGAGCAGCATGCAGACGTCAAATCCTAAAAATGCAGCTGTAAGAGCACTCGCCGCTGGACCAGAAATTTGCGTGATTTGACTGAAGTTTGTTAAAAAATTAACTGTTGCCCAGACCAAGTCATTGATAAAATTACAATGTCGTTTGTAAAGCTCATATTTAAACCGTTCCAGCGCTGTTTGCTCGGCTTCTGTAGGAAAACACGTATGTCGAATCAACTGCCCTGCATCGATCATAAAACGCATCAAGAATAAACCCACACTGAAATAATTCAGTACTCCATTAGGCGCTTGAATTGCTGAAATGATTTTATCTACATCAGTATGCGTACCTAGAATCGAATCCAGCTTTTCAAGAATTGCCAGATCTTTTGCCAGGGTAAAACCATTCACAAAGGTAAGGCGGGTAAAAACCCAATGTACCCGGCATATATTAGAATAAACCACGTAATCGCGAATTTTCGATGAATGAAAAGGCGAATTCATGAGGTTATTAAAACCTTCAATAAAGCTCTTTTTTAATGACTTGATAAATTCTTTCTCTGCCACGTCATCTTCATATTTACCAGTCAACAAGCGTTTTTTAATTTTTTTCTTTAAATCGTGGTATTTCGCTTCATTACCGTATCTTTTGTACCCTTTTTTAAGCTCATTATGCGAATAGCCTTTATAAAAAACCTCTAGCAATGTGGCACAATAATAACAATACATCCAAAAAGCTTCTTCATTTTCACTTTTGCGTTTTTGCAATACAGCAAACATCTGAGTAAATTCTTCTTCCAGTGCTTTTTGGTTTTGTAAGAGAAAAGTGTAATCGACATGCTTGGCGCGCTTTTTAATTTCGTCAATATTAGCCGGTATCTCTGCATTAGGAAGTTGCATAAAAAATTGAGTCTTATTTTTGCTAAACGCCTCATTTTGTTTTGAATAAACCATTGCAACCTCACAAAAAATACACAGGTAGTTTTAATTTCTACTTACGTTATCATCTGAATTTGCTTTTGACAAGACATTTACGTGTATTTTTATTACACAATGATTTGAAAAAGATATTTACAAGAGATTAGGGACTGTTTCCATTTATTTACCAATGCAAAAACTGGAAAAGATACGCCCTAATAAATCATCGGAGCTGAATTCTCCCGTGATTTCGCATAAACGTTGATGGGCAAGTCGCAAATCTTCCGCCAGGAGTTCTCCAGCACGATGTTCTGCTAATTGCTGTTGTCCTGTAATCAATAAATGTTTTGCCTCATCCAAGGCGTGTAGATGACGTCTTCTGGCAAGAAAATGGCCTTCGTTGGGCTGATAAACAACAACGTTCTTAATGACTTGTTTCAAACCATCCATTCCTTCGCCAGATTTTGCCGAAAGATAAACAGAATGATTATGTACCTGCGCAGCGTTCCCTAGAGTATCTATTTTGTTGAATACCGTAATAATTGGAACTTCTGCAAGCAAAGCCATTTTGATTTCGCTGGTTAAATCATGATGATCTAAATCATTAACGTCAACTACCAACAACACACAATCTGCCTTTTTTAGCTCTTGCCAAGCACGTTTAATGCCTTCTTTTTCGACTAAATCATCTGAATCGCGTAAACCAGCTGTATCGATGATGTGCAGAGGAATGTCATCCAACAGGATATGCTCACGCATCACATCACGTGTCGTGCCAGCAATTTCAGTAACGATGGCTACATCACGTCCTGCTAAACAATTGATTAAAGTAGATTTACCTGCATTAGGACGGCCAGCAATAACTATGGATAATCCTTCGCGTAAAATAACTCCTTGATTGGCTTGAGAACGTATTTCGTCCAATTGATTTAAGATACTTTGCAATAAATGAGCTACTTTTCCATCATTGAGAAAGTCAATTTCTTCTTCTGGAAAATCAATAGCTGCCTCAACATATAAACGTAAATAAATAATCTGTTCATTGAGCTGATTGATTTTATTTGAAAATTCGCCTTGTAGCGATTTTAAAGCCATTCGTGCAGATGTTTGTGAGCTGGCCTGGATTAAATCAGCTATTGCTTCAGCTTGGGTTAAATCAATTTTGTCATTTAAAAAAGCTCGTTCTGAAAATTCACCAGGTCGAGCTAAACGAGCACCGAGTTGAATGCACGTTTTCACCAGGATATCAAGAACAACAGGAGAACCATGGGCCTGGATTTCAATGACATCTTCGCCAGTAAACGAATGCGGTGCTTTGAAATAAAGTAAAATCCCTTGATCAATGAGATAATTCTCATCAGTACATGAATAAAAAGAGCAAAAAGCAGCTAAGCGTGGTTGCAGTGTTTTATGGCCATTAAGAGATAGGGCAATTGAGTATGCATCTGGACCAGACAAACGGATAATGCCCACTCCACCTCGTCCAGGTGGAGTGGCTATTGCTACTATAGTTTCTGTGGTCATTTACTTGACTGTAACCAATTTTTTCGCCGGCTTTTCATCAGAATATTTACGAGTTATGTACCATTGTTGCAATATGGATAATGCATTATTCACAATCCAGTACAACACCAATCCCGCTGGAAAATTCCAAAACAAACCAGTGAATAATACAGGTAAAAACATCATCACCTTAGCTTGCATTGGATCAGGTGGCGCTGGGTTCAATTTTTGCTGAATCAGCATGGTAGCCCCCATAATCAATGGCAATACATGATAAGGGTCTGCTGAGGCCAAGTCTTTAATCCAAAAAATGAAAGGAGCTTGTCTTAATTCAACACTTTCTAATAAAACCCAATACAAAGCAATAAAGACAGGAATTTGGATTAATATCGGTAAACAGCCGCCCAAGGGATTTACCTTTTCTTGTTTGTATAACTCCATTGTGGCTTGGCTGATTTTCGCTTTATCATCACCATAACGCTCGCGCAATGCCTGTAATTTAGGTTGTAGCTTACGCATTCCTGCCATTGATTTATAGCTGGTTGATGACAATCGATAAAAAGCCAGTTTAATGAGTACCGTAACCAACACGATAGACCATCCCCAATTACCGACAACATTATAAATGGCCTTCATTAACGAAAATAATAATGAAGATAAGAACCATAAAATGCCGTAGTCCACGGTCAGATCAAGTGATGGTGCAATGCCTTTTAGTACACTCGTAATCTCTGGACCGATATACAATTGCGCACTGATTGTTTTTTCTTCATTAGGCTGCAAAGTAATCGGCTGGCTTACCGCACCAATCGTATAATCATTATTCACAGCGCGGGTATAAAATTTATTATTTGCATTCGCATCAGGAACCCACGCACTCAAAAAATAGTGTTGCTGCATGGCAATCCAACCTCCTTTGCTGTCTACGTCTAAATTATACTTATTCATGTCACTAAAACTAACTTTTTTGTACCGATGCTTCCCTGGTTCAGAATAAGAAGCACCTGTATAAGAGCCTACATGAAACACGCTGGATTTATCTTCCTTCGGCGAACTACGGAGGAGTTGAGTATTCATGTACCCGGTCCAGGCACTGTTTCCTTTATTCGTAATTTTATATTTAACGTCAATAAGATAGATACCTCGGGTAAAGGTAAACTCTTTTTTGACATCAATCCCTTCATTGTTTGTTCCAGCAAGCGTTGCAACCAGCTGATTTTCATTGGAACTTAATTCGAATTGTTGTTTTGAAGTCGTAAAATTAAAATTTTGTGCCTTAACATTTTTTCCTGAAACAACAAAAAGGCTGCTGTTTGCTACATATTGTTCATTAGTCTGATTTTGTAACAAATGAAACGGTTTATTTTTCTCGTCAACACTTTGAGGATAATCAAGTAATTGGCTTGAAACGACATCACCATGTTGTAAATCGATTGCTACATTTAAAACGTCTGTTTTAATGTGGACAAGTGATACAGGGTTGGCTTTTGGTGCTTCAGCTAATGGATTGATTGGTGTAGATGCTGAGGTATTTGATGGGGCAACTTGAGGTAATAAAGGTTGACTACTTTGTTCCTTGGTAATAGTTGTTGCTTTAGCTGCTTGTTGTTGCGGCGGATAATCTACTTGCCAAGCATTCCAGAGCGATAAACTTACTAGCGCGAGCGCCATATATAAAATAACACGTCGTATATCCATCAAAGATTCTCATTGTTAGGGAGTACAGGATCATCACCACCACGTGACCATGGGTGGCAGCGCAAGACTCTTTTTAAAGCCATCCATAAACCTTTGGTTATGCCACATTGTTTGATAGCAGTTTCAGCGTATTGCGAACAACTTGGGTAATATCGGCAACTTGGCTTTAATAAGGGGCTAATCAAATATTGATATAATTTGATGAGTAAACAAATCATTGTTCGTAACATGAGATTAATTTTTTCCATGTTTTGCTCAATCTAGTGTTTATATTTACATTGTTTTGTTTCGCTACGCCTTGCCTTGCTAAAAAAACTACATCGACTGCTGGTAATTCCATTTGTCGAAAACTTTCTCTTAACAGCCGTTTAATTCGATTTCGCTCATGGGCTTTTGCTATCATTTTTTTTGATAACGCAAAACCAAGTCGTGCATAACCTAAACTGTTCTCCCTAAAGAGAACAATAAATTCGGAAGTTACTAATTTTTCCGCTTGTTCAAACACATGACTATAATCTTTTTTTGTTAATAATCGCTGTGCTTTTTTAAAAGCAAACACTTAAGCTGTTAAACGCTTACGGCCTTTAGCACGACGACGTTTAATAACTAATCTACCTGAACGAGTAGCCATGCGCTCACGAAAACCATGATCGCGTTTGCGTTTTAAATTACTGGGTTGAAAGGTGCGTTTCATGATGAACCTGTTAATAAAATTATGAGGATGGAAATGATAGAGAACTTTTTTTCTACTGTCAATTTAGTGATTGATAATTTTTTGTTACTTCATCGATTAACTTCTTTTTTATGTGAAATGAGTGATTGTTAATAACTAATTCTATTTAATTTTTTAAATTTTTTATTATTATTAGTAACGCTTCTTGTTGTTAATAACTTTAAATTTTTATTATTTATCATGGTGTTACTTTAAATATAACTATGTTTGTAAACTCTTTTTAAATAGGTGGATTATCTGTATGTATTTTTGTAAATGAATTAATTCACCATCTTATTACCACTTTATACCAGTTATTCGATCGGGTTTATTCATAAGTAAGTTAATTCAATCTGAGTTAAATATATTCAGATTACCTTATATTTATTTGTCTTTAAAAATTACATTATGATATTATGTTTGTCATTTTTTGATTATTTAGATATAAATATGAAATTGAGTGCGCTGCAAAAGAAAAAGTTATTGGAAAATGCTTATAAAGTTTATACTGGTTATGCCAGTTTGGATTTTTTCAAAACACGTTTATTCAATACTGAAGAAGGGCCTTTAACTTTATTGCAAATTTGTGATGATGCGATTAAAAGCAAGCAATTGAAAAAAACATTATTTTTGATGGTCAAGTTTATGAACTTGAGTTAATTTCTGATTCACAACATGCTTATCATGTATCACTAAAAAGTCCTTTACATCCTGATGCTCATGCACTGAGAAAGCCATTAACACAGTATAATGATAGTGAATCGCTCACTTTATTATCGAGTCAGAGTTTTTATCTTGATAGAGAGAGTAATGGTGAGCTGTATGTAGCAAATGAACTTAATGAGCAAGTAACGATTGGTGGTGCAAGCAAAATTGATCTGTATCGCACTCATAGTGACACTCCATAATATAATTGAAAAAATTGATTCTGAAGAAGACGTGAGTAATCTTCTTGTTGCTTTAGCAACATGTTCCGGTAAAACATACGTTCAGGCTTTATGGATATTGGTAATGTATTTAAGAGACAATAATGCTATTTTTGCGTTACCTGATAAACTGATTACCCAGTTTCAAAATGATTTACGGCGTTTTCTTCCTGATGCGCTTGTTGATGAGTTACTGCAGTTGCTAAACAACAAAGAGTGTCCTGAAGCGGTAAGCGCTTTAAATGACTTCAATCAATCCTCTGCAAAGCCGCATATTATTCTCAGTGCGGGTGAGCGTTTATTGGATGAGCATTACCAACAATTGCTGGCAATGGATCCTGATAAAACCTTTTAAAGTTTTGATGAGCAACATTTGGTGATGAAATCAGAGGTTCGCCGCGTTCGTCTTATCGAATTGTCTAAAAAATGCTCTCGATGTTTTTAACAGCGACACCCAATCAATAAACATATGAGCTCTCCGGAAATTGTCCCGTTGCTATTATGTCGAATGGGCAAAAACAAGCGGCAGGTCAAGGACAGTTTCCTTTTGTGTTTCACGAAAATGCGCGCAACATTACTGATCGAAATGATTTACGTGATTATCGTTTTTGGACGGGCGATTTCTGGCAAAATATGGGGCGTGGTTTTCTTTTGCGTTTTTCCAATGCGATCCAGGAAGAGCAAAGCTCAGCTGCGGTTTCTATCATAGAGAATTTGCCTTTTTATTTATATCGTAAAGAGGGTGAAACCGATGTGCGCTGGAGCATGCAAGTTCCTATGGCACGTAAGATGTTATGTATTATTGACGATAATGAATACCTGGTAAATTTTTATCATGCTTTGGAACATAGCGGCACAAACAATCGTGATGTTTATCGTAATGGGAATTTAGTCAATCGTGCCGATATTGCCAATTTCTTCCAATTACCGGAAATCGATAATGCGATCGTTGATGATGATATGATGTATCGTCGAGAACACTATCAAAAAGGGCTTCGTCATGAAGAGTTTGATGTTGGCGCTAAATTATCGCGTAAATCATTAAAAACCCAATTAAGCGATACCATTTTTCATAATCTTATAGAGTATGTTTTAACTGATATTACTGGGCTTGATGAAATTGAACACAATCAATTACGTAAAGCAGATCCTGTAGCTTTTCAAGAATTGATTCGCAGTCGATTCGTCAAACGCGATGCGTCACACTATAAGAACAAACTGGAACGCTTAATCGATGCGAATGGAGCTCAAGAAATCAGTGTTTTACTCAGTGATTTATCGTCAAGCCTGGATCTTATGATTCATGGGAATCAGAGTTCTTATCACCGATATACCCAGCATGATTTTAATGCTTTTGTTGATAACTTGGCTGTTGATGACACCATTATTGAAAAAATAAAAGATAAAACTTGGGAATTTAACCGAAGATTTACGCACTATGCGCAACGTCATTTAATGATTTCCGTAATGACTGGAATGCAACAGTATGAAACCCAGGTAGATGACTCACGTCCGTTTTTAGGAATGGCTGAAGAACGTTATCCTATGTACAATAATGGCGTTTTATCTGAGCACGCAAAACGTCGAAAACATACAGCAATGGAAACGTTAAATGACACTTCCTATGAAAGTGCGTTTACCCCAAATTATCTCGATGTGACTGAATAGGTGTGTGACAATTATTTTCGTCTAGGATTTGTCCCTCTTTATGTCAGTAATAAAAAAACAGAAGGTTTTAGTGATCGACACCTGCATACGGTAGTTAATATTGCCGAAAATAAATTAAGTTCTACGAACAGTCATGAAACGCTGATTAAGGGAATTGGTCGTGATCGTGGTCTTTATGACACGATTGTCCCTGCATTAATTCATGCTCAAGGACGTGTACAAAAAAGCCATTTTGATTTGGAGGATTTAAAGCGTGATGATTATTACCCACAACTTTTTGCAGCTCAAGGCAAATACAACAGTGAGGCGGTTCAAGTTTTTGGTGAACATGTTGGTAAAGAAATAATAGCCTGGTTTAATGCAAACGTAACCAGTGATGAAACCGTTGATCCTGATAAATTAAAAAGACAGTTATTAAAAATTATTGCGAAGTCTCTGCGGAAACTGAATAACAATAACAGCCATAATATCACATTAAGTCGCACGCAACTCACGCAAGTAATTGAGGCCGCGATGAGCACTTTAGATGCTGAGATTGCTAGTATTAAAAGACCTTATTCTCTTCCTTTATCAATAAAGATATTAGGAACGGTTCTCAATTTTATTTGTGAAGTGTATTACAGTTTTAAACGCATTGTTCCAGCAATGAAGCGCTTAAACCATTCATGGTTTGGTGAGAGAACACCGCTTCCTGATGATGCCGTTTCTACCACCCATCCTGATGACGTTTATTTTAAAGTAATCAAAGTGCGCCACGAAAGTGCACGACCGCTAGTAGCTGAAAGTTCTACCGGGAAAGCGCGACCGAGCGCATTTCGTACTTAGCCTTGGGCTGTATGTGGTAACGCGTATGGTTAAGCGTAGGCAAAGGAAGTTGTAA
>JBOFJV010000303.1:0-2166 GCA_051657005.1 Legionella sp.
ATGGGGGGTTGGCCAGGTGACTGGTTAACTCTACCAGCTAAAACCTGTCAAGTATTTTTTGATTTTTTTCAATTTTTTTCTAAATATAGTTCGTTCACCCCTGTACGACACGCAGTGGCGTATAGGGGTGAGTAGTTACGCTGCCACTATATAAAAAACTGCTATAAAAGTTTTCATCTACTTCATAGGAGTCTTGAGTAATGCAAGGACTAATTACGGCACATAAGTTCTTGTGTTGGGCGCCAAGTAAAATCATCGCGTTTACCGTTTCTTCAATAATACCTTGTTGTGCACCACGCCATCCTGCATGCGCTAATCCAATCACCTGAGCTTCCTCATCAGCCAACAGCACAATAGGGCAGTCAGCGCTATCCGAGGCCAGTACTATCTCCTTTGATCGTGTAACCATACCATCTGCTTTATGGGGTTGGTCGGGGCGCCAAACGGTATCCACTGTCACTACTTGATTACTGTGTACATTTTTAGCAGTCGCTATTGCATCTGCGGAACGATTTAAGAATTTCATGGCCCGTATTCTATTTTCTGCTATATGATTTTGATTATCCATAATGACAATGCAACAGTTTAGTGAACTATAATAGCCCTCACTTACAACGCCTTTACGTGTAAAAAAGCATGATCTATTGAAGCGAGCTGGCTAAATTGATGGTATTTAATTATTTCAATCACACTACGTCCTTAGATTAATTCCCAAAAGAGGCAGAGTACAATTTATCGCAAAGATCTACCATACTCATTTTATATAAGTTATGTGGATAGCTATGGATCAATTTCATTTTGTAAGTGGCGAAGAACTGAATGATGCACAAGCAACTGATGTAGCCCAATTAATATGCTATAACGGATACTATGAATTTTCTTCGCGAGATAATGTGTTGAATTTGCCTCTTTTAGAATTTCAAAAACAACAAACGTTAAAACCCTATGCGAAATATACCCACGTTTTAGTTCGTGATGAACAGGTAGCGGTTTTTTCATTGTGGGGACAAAAGAGCAATTTTTAGAAGTCGAACAAAATACACCATTTTGGTATCGAGCAGATCCTGAGCTGATTAACGCCTTTGAACAAATTTCTCACTATTATACTCAAGAAACTTCCCACACCGATCTGGTCTCCTACGGTATTGCCGTAGCTCGGACATTTCGAGGGCAAAAATTATTCCATCGATTACAGCAGCAGAGAAAAATAATTGCACAAAATGAACAATGCAACCGACTGGTATTTGCAGTTTGGGAAACAAATCCTGCGCTTTCACTATTTCTCCATTCTGGAGCTGAAATAATCGGCGATATTGACCTAAGAGAAAGTCAATTTAAAGATCGATTAATGAAGTGTGTTTTTCATCTTTAACAAATAAAAATGAGTTAGAACCTTTTATCGACAGTTTCAAACGTTATCAGTAAAATAATTGAAAGGATGATGGTTATAGGAGATTAGAAAGAAGTAGTTCCTTCAACTGCTATTTCGTTCAATATTTACTTCGTGTTAGCGTGAAAGAAAAACAATTGATCTAAAGCAATCGATTTGTAAACGTTCGCATAATGACATCAACTTAAGCGAAAATGGCACGGTCTTGTAGTCTCGTAGCCTGGGTGTAGTGCAACGAAACCCGGGTTTATTAATGTGACACATAACCCAGGGTTTCGCTACGTTGTACCCAGGCTACAATTATCCTTTAAGTTGATGCCATTACATGGACGCGTACATGATTTTACCTCCAAAGCTGAAATACTAGTGTACGAAATGAATTATCACCGATAATTAAATACAAATTTAGATTGAAACTGTATTTAATTGGTTTAATTTATTACAAATTTGGATATAATATTCAGTTCCTAAAAAGCCTTTAATTTGAGTTGTAAAAATGTTTCGTAAAAAAGCCCTAAACCTTCCATCTGTAATTACGCAAGAGCAAAAAGCTAGATTTCAACAAGTGTTTCTCACTCACTATGAGCCTGAATATGATAAACAGTATCTTGAGAGTAAAAAACTCAGGCTCTTTCCCATTTAAGGGGGCATCTCTAATCACCCACAGAGCACCTTAACACGCACTCTGTAATTTTCAAATTTTCTAAAACCATAAGCTCTTCGCTGAATTAGTTTCATTTTACGATGAAACCCTTCTGTGATTCCATTTGATTTAC
>JBOFJV010000304.1:0-2880 GCA_051657005.1 Legionella sp.
CGTATATACGAGGATTTCTTGCGTACGCTCTTACTTTGACAATGACTACAACGGGCTAATCGGTTATAGCTTACATCTAATATTAATGGTTGATATACGCTCACTTTTACTATGGAAAATCCAGGTAAATTTAGGATAAGATTGTACTTTGGCACTTTAATCTCCTTTTGTTCGCTAAATCAAGGAATTAGTCTAGACTAATTTGATTTAAGTGCCCCCTTAATTGGTGTAGAGCCAAAAATCCTTCGTTTGGTTATGGAGGTTATTGTTTACCGAAAGATACAAAGCAATTGCTTGCGAACTATCATGGTATACCTCAAAATCTTATTTACGCCATTGTGGCAGCGAATGCGACTCGAAAGGATTTTATTACGTATTTAATTATTCAACAAAAGCCTGTCTTTGTGGGTATTTATCGACTCATCATGAAAAGTGGCTCGGATAATTATCCGTTCTTCGAGTGTTCTCGAGATTTTGGAGCGTCTTAAAAAGCGAAATTTCGAGGTTATTGTGCATGAGCCTACTCTAAATGCACCTGAATTCTATCAGGCAAAAGTGGTTAATGATTTAGCGGCATTCAAAAATGAAGCAACGCTGATTATTGCAAATCGAAAAAGCACAGAGCTTGCTGATGTAACGCATAAAGTATTTCCACGCGATCTTTTTGGAAGTGACTGAGTATGTGACCAGGTACTATGATGATGGCGCAATTTAAATTAAATGAGGATCACCAATCACCAACCTTGCAATGTGCCGGTATTGCTAAAATCTATCGAACTGGTACTTCTGCTCTTGCTGTTTTGGATAATTTCTCTTTGGTTTTGAATCAGGGGGAAGTGGGGATGCTCATGGGCGCGTCAGGATGTGGAAAAACAACACTGTTGATGATCGCTGGCGGTATTTTAATTCCCGATAACGGCGTGAATAAGGTATGTGGACGTAATGTCTACACCATGCCATCCAAAGAAAAAATTGCTTTTCGAGCGGCTCATATCAGTTTTCTTTTTCAACATCTTCATTTGTGTCCTGCTTTGTCCGCACTGGAAAATGTGGCATTGCCTTTATTAATTGATGGCATTCCTCCTGAGGTTGCCTATCAACACGCCAAACAATTAATGATCGATTTGGGACTTGAAATTCATATGCTCTCCAAGTTAGATAATCTTTCAGGAGGTCAGAAACAGCGAGTTGCTTTAGGTCGTGCGTTAATTCGTGCACCACGTTTAATTATATGCGATGAACCCACCAGTAATTTAGACCGTGACAGCACCGATTTGGTTTTTTCTCTGATTTAGAAATACACAAAAACAAAAGGATGCTCATTCTTAATTTCAACCCATGATTATCGGATTACGGATCATGCCGATCAAATCGTAGAGTTTAACGGATTAAACGATTATCTGATAACGTATCGAAAGGAAGTGGTATGAAGACAAAGACTCCTGACTTGAGTTTGTGGCTAAAGCTGAATAGCCAATGAATCACTCCAGTCAATTGGCGCAGAAGATTAGCTTATTTGTTTTATTGCTCATGCTGGCAGGATGCTCTGTTGGTCCAAAATACATTCCGCCCATCGCTTCAGTACCAGCATCCTGGCGTGAGCGAAAAAATAATTCATCGGGATTAAATGAAGAAGCATGGTGGCGTAATTTTCATGATCAGCTGCTGAATGGTTTAATTGAACACCACGCAGTGTATAATTTGGATTTAAAAACAGCGCAGGCACGGATAAACGCTGCACGTGCAGACTATGCTTTGGCGGCAGCACAATTATTTCCTACGGTATCTGGAGCGGCATTGCCTCCATCTGGTACCGGAGCTACTATCAATCAACTCATTGCATTAAGTACTGCTTTAGAACCTGATCTATTTGGTAAGTTTCGCCAAAATAAACAACGAACTAGCGCGCATTTAAATGTGGAGGAGGCAGAAAGTAATTTTGCCTTAATTAATTTATATGCAGAAATTGCAACCGCTTATTTGGAATTACGTGAAGCACAAGCTAAGGAGGACAACTTACATCATAATATTTCGGGAAACAAACAGTTGTTTCAGTTTTTACGTGATCGCTGCAAACAAGGGCTTACAAACTACATGAATGTTGCCCAGCAAGAGGCATTAATTGAAACACAACACGGCGAATTAGAACAAAATAAAGCACTGATTATTGCGATTTTGCATAAAATTGAATTATTAACAGGAAATCATCCAGGCAAATTGGCTAAAGAGCTATTGCCACATCGACCTGTGCCACAAATCACTCAAGAAATTCATTTGGGGATTACTTCTTAATTATTGCGTCGTCGCTCCGATATTATTGCGGCAGAGCAACGAGTTGCCGTAGCACATGCAAATATCATGATTGCGGTGGCCAATTTATTTCCGCAAGTGACTGTAGGCTGGCTATTTGGATGGCAAACGCAGACTTTGGCAACCAATTTTATTGCCATTCAAAATCCAGACTCTACGTTATTTGGACCGTTTAATGCACCATTTTTCAACTTAAGTCTTTATCGAGCCATCGATTTGCGTAAACGAGAGAAAGTCATCGCTGTATTGCATTATGAAATTGCCGTGTTGCGCGCATTACATGATGTGGAAACCCAATATAATTACGCCGTAACTACTCACCCCTATACGCCACTGCGTGTCGTACAGGGGTGAACAAACTCTATTTAGAAAAAAATTGAAGTGCGCCACGAAAGTGCACGACCGCTAGTAGCTGAAAGTGCTACCGGGGCAGCGCGACCGAGCGCATTTCGTACTTAGTCTTGGGCTGTATGTGGTAACGCGTATGGTTAATCGTAGGCAAAGGAAGTTGTAAGCCGTAAGCCGCAAGGTTGAAGTGATTGAGCTCTGTTAAGTTTAGTATGAGAGGTG
>JBOFJV010000305.1:0-3873 GCA_051657005.1 Legionella sp.
ATGCAAAAATAATGCACCGATTGTTCTGATTGATAAGGTATGAGTATGTAATGCAATTGTCTTGAGCCCATTGCCTTAGTAGGGCACGATGGGTTCTAAATGGGGGGTTGGCCAGGTGACTGGTTAACTCTACCAGCTATAAGGGAATAAATACTTTGGTTGCTGTAGCTATGGCATTGAACAATCAACGTTAGAGTACAGTTTCTTTCACCCCTGTACGTCACGCAGTGGCGTATAGGGGTGAGTAGTTACCTTTAATTTTAGAGAATACGATTTTTACAAAAACAATCAACTAAATGATCATCTACCATGCCAACAGCTTGCATGTAGGCATACATAATGGTTGAGCCTACAAAGCTCATGTTTCTTTTTTTCAAATCTTTGGAAAGTGCATCTGATTCGGCGGTCGATGTAGGGATTTCTTGAAGGCTTTTGGGATAATTAATTTGAGGTTTTTCTTTTACGAATTTCCAGACATAGCTATCAAACGAGCCAAATTCTTGAACGATATTAAGAAATGCCAAGGCATTTTTGCGCGCTGAAAAAATTTTAAGACGGTTACGGATAATACCGGGGTTGGTTAATAACTGAAGCAATTCATCATCGGTCATTTGTGCTACGGCGTGGGGATCACATTGCTTAAAAGCTTCTTTATACCCATCACGTCGTTTCAGTATGGTTTCCCAACTCAAACCAGCTTGTGCTCCTTCAAGAAGAAGCATGTCAAAATGCTTGCGATCGTCATGTACAGGAATACCCCATTCGGTATCATGGTAGTGCTCAAGATAGGGTTTGCCCATACCTACCCACGGACATCGTTTCATAATAAGCGATAATCTCCTCTAAAACAGCCACAATCATTTTGGAGGAATCATATCGTTTTTAAACCACGATGACCATTATGACGGAAAGATTTTTCGTAGATATGGAGGAGAGATCACGGTTTCTTCTTGTATTTGTTGAGGAATGTCTTAAAATTCACTACATACAGACCTAATATATTTATTTAGAGAATTTCATGTCCGATTTTTATCATGATTTTAATACACGACGTACTTTTGCGATTATTTCCCACCCTGATGCTGGTAAGACTACTGTTACTGAGAAGCTGCTTCTATTTGGAGGTGCGATTCAATTAGCAGGCACAGTAAAAGGGAGAAAGGCAGATCGTCACGCGACCTCAGATTGGATGGAAATGGAAAAAGAGCGTGGTATCTCCATTACTACGTCGGTCATGCAATTTGTTCACAACAACCATGTGATGAATTTGTTGGATACCCCGGGCCATGAAGATTTTTCAGAAGATACTTATCGAACTTTAACGGCCGTAGATTCCGCATTGATGGTGATTGACGTTGCAAAAGGGGTAGAGGACAGGACGGTTAAACTAATGGAAGTGTGTCGTTTACGCGATACGCCGATTATGACGTTTATTAATAAATTGGACCGCGAAGGGCGTGATCCTATTGATTTGCTGGATGAGGTTGAGTCGGTTTTAGGCATTCAATGTGCGCCTGTTACTTGGCCTGTAGGAATGGGCAAGCGCTTTCAAGGGATTTATCATCGCTATGAAGATGTCGTTTATTTGTATCAACCAGGTAAGAATGCACAAAAACAAGAGGCGATGCAAATCAAAGGCTTAGATAATCCTCAGCTGGATGAGATATTAGGTGAAAGTGCTCACGAGTTGCGTGAAGAGATCGAATTAGTGAAAGGTGCTTCACATGAATTTAATATCGATGATTATTTAGCTGGCAAAATGACCCCTGTTTATTTTGGCTCCGCGATTAATAATTTTGGGATCAAAGAGTTATTTGATGATTATGTGCGTTTTGCGCCTGGCCCACAACCTCGAGTAGCTCAAGAGAGGGATGTTTCTGCTGAAGAGGATTCTTTTTCTGGATTTGTTTTTAAAATTCAAGCCAATATGGATCCCAAACATCGAGATCGAATTGCTTTTTTACGGATCTGTTCTGGAGCGTACAAAAAAGGAATGAAGTTGGCGCATTTGCGTCTTGGTAAAGAGGTGCAAATCGCTAATGCATTAACGTTTATGGCTGGTGATCGTTCGCATACCGAAGTGGCATTGGCAGGGGATATTATTGGTTTGCACAATCATGGAACCATTCGCATTGGTGATACGTTTACTCAAGGTGAACAATTAAAGTTTACGGGGATTCCTAATTTTGCACCGGAACTTTTTCGTTTGGTACGTTTAAAAGACCCACTTAAGAGTAAGGCTTTATTAAAGGGATTAATAGAATTATCTGAAGAAGGCGCGACACAAGTATTTCGCCCACTCAACAGCAATCAATTGATTCTTGGTGCGGTTGGGATCTTGCAATTTGATGTTGTATCCCATCGTTTGAAGCATGAATACAAAGTGGATTGTGTTTATGAGGCAGTAAGTGTCACTTGCGCACGTTGGGTTTACTCAGATGATGATAAGGCGATGAGTGAGTTTCGTACTAAAGCTTATGATTATTTAGCTTTGGATGGAAGTGACGCGTTGATGTATCTTGCGCCGACTCGAGTCAATTTGACTATGGCTGAAGAGCGTTATCCAAAAATTAAATTCCATGCAACCCGAGAACATTAATCGCCGGTTTATTTAACAAAAACGGGTTGAAAATGATGGAGCGCACCGTTTCATATCATGGAGTCAATTTAAGCCGTCTGACCCCAATGTTTGGGAGAGAATTGTAGCCTGGGTGCAGCGCAGCGGAACCCAGGTTGCTGATGTGACTCAGAACCACTGGGTCCGCTGCGGCTGCACCCAGACTACAATTCTCTCTTAAGCTAGCGCCGTTACGCGATACACGTTGCCTTCACTTTATGTTCGCCTAAATTAGTGATTTGTACCTTTGCGCCAGAGTCTGCACTTATTCGTAGGTTGTCATTTTGGTGAACAGTAATTGTTAATTTGTCACCTGCTGATACAGGAACGTCATTGACTTTCCCTTTTTTGACCATTGCTTCTACATATAAGTTATTACTTTGATCTTCAGTATCAATTTTACAATTGGTTTCAACAGTCCAAAACATATAATTAACAAATAGTTGAGCCGTATTAGGAGGTAATTCAACCTCAAAAGTAGTTCCCTGTATTAGTGAATGACTTTCCATAGAATAAGAGCTTGTACTGAAAGAAGCTGCAATGCATAACAAGCCTAATCCGAATTTTCGTAACATTAGATATCTCCGCGGTGAAAATCAAACAAACTAAGATACATTTATTTTGTTCCTTTGGCAAATTAATATTCATTGGAAATATAGACTTAACAAGGGATTTCATTTTATTTAACTCATTGAATTTAAATGATTAATTTATAAAAAACACTAGGTGACACGGGTACTTTTTATATCCGTTGGATGTTTCATTTTAAATTTAATCGTAACTACTCACCCCTATACGCCACTGCGTGACGTACATGGGTGAAAGAAACTGTACTCGAACGTTGATTGTTCAATGCCATAGCTACAGCAACCAAATGATTTATTCCTTTATTTTGCATAGTTTGTAAATAACTGGAAATGCGACAATAATCCTTGGCATATTTTTCTGTTCTGAAGCAAGCCGATACCTTCTGTTTAACCTTTCCCATGCGCAAATCGCGTTCTGTACGATTGTTAGTAAAAGGAACATGTTGAAGCTTGGCAAACATCAAAACAGAGTTTTCAAACTGAGTTAACCTTTCCCAGAGGTTGTGGGCATCTGATTTTGCAACCCTTCAACGACGGCCATACGTCTTACTTAAGATAGGTGGCATCTCTTTTTCCCCTCGAACCAATATGGCCTTATATAACCGTTGTATTTTGGCGTACTGTTGTTTATCCAGACATTTATCCTTGCTGCTTGTTACCATCTTGCAG
>JBOFJV010000306.1:0-2566 GCA_051657005.1 Legionella sp.
TCAAAATCAGGAGCAGCTCGATAAAACGAGCGGTGCTGATGAGAAAGGTAATTTTTAAAGTTAGTTTGAACTAATCGCCGGCAGCCATTGGGGCTGCTCACCACCGTCAAGACACCTGCTTTGCTGGTGCGGTCTGACTTGAGCCGATTCGATAGAAAAGTTTTTAATCAAAACTCTATCCTTATGATGAAATTATAAAAAATGAAGATTTCTAAAATGTGAGTTGCATAGGAAATAAAGGAATGGGCTTTATTCTTTAGGCATGAGGATGGGAATAGGTTTTGTAATTGTTGTGGTTTTAAACACTATTCGATGCAGCAATGGGTAATTCGGGAACTTGACGCGAATTGGATTATTTGTAATAGGTCACAGGGGAATGTTAAGCCTTGGACGAATGGTCGTTAGATGTGCCAAATACGGCCGTTCCTTGATTCAGGGTGACCTTTTACGATTATTTCCAGGGTTGCACTTTGCTTCACCCAGGCTACAATAACGAAGAATATCTAAGGAACAAAGACTAGTTTTTATCGCGGAATATGATACGGCCTTTCGTCAAGTCGTATGGAGTTAATTCAACCTTGACTTTATCACCGGTCAAAATTCTAATGTAATTTTTACGCATACGGCCAGAGATGTGGGCAGTGATAACATGTCCATTTTCTAATTCAACGCGAAACATGGTGTTGGGTAGGGTATCTATTACAGTACCAGCCATTTCTATATGATCTTCTTTTGCCATAGGTCTCTCAGTGATGTACCAAATTTATAAAATATTATGCATGATTATCGATTTGCACGCAGGGATGTATACTGCACTAAAATGAAGAAAATGGCAATCTCAATTGTAATTTCTATTGTTTTTACCATTCCATATATTTACTCGAGTTCGCTGGGTTTAAATCTTCATTGGTTATGAAAGCGTCCGAAACATAATCAGTGAAATGCTTTTCATGGGTGGCTTGTTGACGATTTGGTTTAATAAGTCCGTTAATATCAAACTCATTTTTTTGTAATTCGAGACGTAATGTTTCAATTTGTTCTGAAGTAACGGTCTGTTCAAATAGCATTTTTGCAGTGTTTATGAATTCATCAAATTTTGCTTTATCGTGTGTATATTTATCTTTAATGTCAAGTGTGTCTGTCATTTGCGGTTCTTGCGGTTTTTTGGGAGCTAATTTCCAACCATCTGCAGTTAATCCAAATTTGACACTTTTTACGATTTCTTGTTCTTGAGAATAATAAAAGATGGCAGCTAAGCCCGGGTAACTGGAACTGTCTCTAATTAAAAAAACGGCTCTGCTTTCTTTAATCTTAGCGCCGTTTTTTTCTAAAATTTCATGCAATTGGTAACTATTTATTAATCCAAAAATGATAGGAACTTTTGATACTGGATCAGTTTCTTGCCTTGATTCCATAGGAATAGACTCCAATTATTTAGTACAACATATAAATAAGTGAGCCATAACAAAACTGAGTGTTATAAGCTACATATTAGTTCAATTATAGTATAGTGCAAAATTTATGCAGAAAAGGGCATGTCTAGGAAATATTTCCATAGGCCTTGTTTTGTAGGGTACTCTAAGGACTGATTTAACAAGTGAAGAAATTCTTTGCGACTAATAATTTTAGCGCCAAAGCTGTGTAAGTGAGGAAAGGGGATTTGACAATCGATAAAATCAAAATCCCATTCGACCATTGTTTTACACAGATAATAGAATGCAATCTTTGAGGCATCGGTTACTGTATGAAACATAGATTCGCCAAAAAATGCATGTCCAAAACTAAGGCCATATAAGCCTCCAACCAGTGTGTTTTCATGCCATACTTCGAATGAGTGTGCGTAACCCATAAGGTGTAACCATGGATCATCTCGTGAGTAATCCAGGTGGTGTTGACGCGTCCAGAAGCAGTCGAGCATGCGGTAATAACTTAACTAAAAGCAGTATCTGTGGTTAATCTAAACGGTTTTT
Organism: Legionella sp.; assembly: GCA_051657005.1. Lineage (GTDB taxonomy): Bacteria > Pseudomonadota > Gammaproteobacteria > Legionellales > Legionellaceae > Legionella. Next base: position 1,971 of record JBOFJV010000306.1, read on the forward strand.
TAAATGATTTTTGTAAACTTCGTGAGGCCTTAAATTTTGAGTGGATTCATATGAGTCTCGGATTGGGAGACCACCATAGAATAGGTGTTCCAGGTTCATACCATGGAAAAATACCTTGTTTATAGGCTTGCATGATGCGTTGTGGCGATAAAATCCCCCCCATCATTAATAACCATTGGTCGTCACAATGCTCTGGGTTTGGAAAGTAGTATATTTCATTATCATTCAAGGTAATCTCGGCTCTACACCAATTAAGGTGGCACTTTAATCAAATTATTCTAGACTAAGTCCTTTATTTAGCGAACAAAAGGAGATTAAAGTGCCGAAGTACAATATTATCCTAAATTTACCTGGATTTTCCATAGTAAAAGTGAGCGGATATCAACCATTAATATTAGATGTAAGCTATAACCGATTATCCCGTTGTAGTCATTGTCAAAGTAAGAGCGTACGCCATAAATCCTCGTATATACGCAGAGTTCATCATGAGTTAATCGGACATCGTCGAAGTATATTAGTATTTAAAGCGTATAAGTTATATTGTTATGCGTGTAGTCGTTATGGTAATCAACAATTCCCAGGCATTAATAAACATC
>JBOFJV010000307.1:0-5614 GCA_051657005.1 Legionella sp.
CAATCGTATAGAAATATCCTTATGTGTCACCGCCTTTTTCGCCAACTCTCTTCGGCGCGACGGTGTTACCACTTTTTTCAATAGCCTCTTTGAGTATTTCTGCTTTAAGTCGCTCTTCTGCATACATCTTTTTAAGACGTCTATTTTCCTCCTCAAGCTCTTTTAAGCGCGACATCATCGAGGCATCAATTCCTCCAAATTTGGCTCGCCATTTATAAAATGTTACTGCACTCATGACATGTTCGCGGCAAAGTTCTGAAACAGGGGTACCTCCTTCGGTCTGTTTTAAAATCGATAGGATTTGGCTGTCTGTAAATTTTGATCTTTTCATGAAGAATCTCCTTCGTTATAGGTTACGAGAAAATTCTACTTTTGACATCAGTTATTTTGCATGGTGATTACCGAATCACAGAAGAGTTTCATCGTACAATGAAAATCATTCAGCGAAGAGCTTATGGTTTTAGAAATTTTGAAAATTACAGAGTGCGTGTTAAGGTGCTCTGTTGGTGATTAGAGCTGCCCCCTTAAATGGGAAAGAGCCGCATTTTTGGCATTATTTATTTGGATGATTTATATGGTGATGTCTTCTTATAACCTATGGCTTATCCTTTTTAAGCAACTTAAGTTACACACTGGAATTATTTTATTGCCAACTGTAGCGACTCAATCTGTTGTATTAATAACCTACTCCTTATTCGCCAACACCTTGCCATCGTTACTCTATCAAACCCTCATCGTCTTAGGTTATTTCTTTTATGCCATTGGATTGTTTCTTATCCTAACACGCACATTCGTTTATCCACATCACACCATTATTTTAAGTTGGCATCATACCAACAGCATTATTCACGGCGCATTATCCATTTCAGGCCTGGCAAGCGTGTCGACCCATGCACTTAATGATACGGTAATTATTAGTACCTGGTTTCTGGCTACAGGCTTTCTTATCCTCAATGAAGGAATAAGCGTTATAAAAGGGATTTATCGACTTAAACTTTCAGGTTTTTTCAAGGCATAGTGACGTATGAAGGTTCTCAATGGGCACGTGTTTTACCCTTGGTATGTATTACGCGTTTAATCGCACTTTATTAGAGACCTCTACCTACACCAATCCATTGATAAAACAGATCATACTCTATGGGCAATATGCAGTGCTCATGATTCTATTATTTGAGCTGTTTAATTATTTTTATAATCAGTTGGATTTTAAAAAATATTCAGCACACAAAATGAGTAATAAAAAAGTACCATAATTGCCGATGATGATAAAGCATGTAGCCCGTATTAGCACAGCGTGGCACTGAACTCAATAAATTATCACCTTCATCAATGCTCATAAATACGAATAATATACCCTACCATCCTGGAACATTTGCCCTATCACGTTGTACCTCCTCGTCAACCAATCCAATCTGATTTACCTGCTCCTGCGCAACCAAGAGCCTCGTGTGCTCTTGTCCAGCCAGTTTCGCTTGCAAAACCGTCAACTGGTTATTACGGACAAACCATGGACTCATTTGCCGCCATATACTTTCCATATTAAATTCCGGCCGGCTCGGGCTTTGTCTTGCTCATTCGATTGCCGTAACCAAACGCTCTCGGTAAGGTGCTTTCAACGACAATAAAATTAACTCCTCATTACCCTGCTCATCAACCAATACCAAAGGCGTATCGTTAGGAGTATTACTGTATAGATAGTTAGAGTTGCCTGCAAAATAACTCAGCTCGGGCTGAACCCTAAACGAAACAAGAAGTTCACGAACTAATGCTTCCGATGCATGGGAATACCAATCGATTTAATGTCCTTCTCCATCCAGAAGACTTAAATTTGCACCTGCGTTAATTAAAGCAGAAAGCGCTTCTTTATTACCTAAAGCAGCGGCAACCATCGCTGGAGTTCGTCCCTTATTATCTGGCTGATTAATACCAACATCCAGGCCCTTCTCCTTATACATATCCAGTAATTGGTGCACAATAATATCTTTTTCCAAACCTACTGCGAGCATCAGCGGTGTTTTACCCTGTTTATCCCTGCGTGTGTAATCAATCACTGCGTTAGGGTTTTTGGTCGTTAATTTTTGCTACAGATTTTGATTTGTTACAATCAACACAATGGCTCGTTCTGTCAGTCCTAAAGCAATGAGATAATGCAACAGTGTACTCTTATATTGCGCATCAATTGGCGCATTAATATCGGCGCCAAAATCAAGGAACAGCCCCAGCTTGGTAAACGCATTTTTATCAAACCTGGTAGTAATAATCTGCGCTAAATAAGTCAACTCAGATGCCGGAAAAGCAAGCGCATCCTTGCCATAAGTACTCAGCAAAACATTCAAATTAAAAACAGAGACCCCAGCGTAAAAATAAGTGAGGGAATGCTTATACTCTGCGCCGTATTCTACGAGTTGTAAAAATACCTCTTTCTTCGCCAGCAACTCTCTAGTTGTCCAGTCAGGAAGATCTCTGAACTTTGGAAATTGTACTTTTATCTCAGTACTGCCCAACAAACAAGTAATTAAATCCATTTAACCAAAGGATCATCTTTTATTAATTGCTTGTATTGCTCTTTATAATGTTCAAATTCATGGATGTGTTGGACAGCAAAATACAATCCAGAATACGCGGTGAAGTCCATCGGAATTTTCCAGGCATAAACAGGGCCTGTAATGCCATCATTTCCCAGATAGATACCATGCGCTAAATTGGCTAGATGAAATTATTCTCCAGTAAGTCGGCCTTGGGGGGTAGAAACATATGTTTTTCTTACAGCCAATAGTTTCTTTGATGATTAACCTCGTTTCATTTTTACCTCAAAACTCGCAAAAAAATAGGCATTCTACCATTCCTGACAAAGACACAACATAGCTGTCTTGCCAAGTCGATGAACCCTGAATAAAATAAACAATTTCTCATGGAATTTTATGTTGGATCTTCAACAGAATGAAATCACTCGCTACAGTCGACACTACCCCATCATTGGACTACACGGTCAAAAAAAACTAAAAAATGCGCGCGTACTTTGCATTGGCGCAGGAGGACTTGGTTGTCCTGCCTTGCAATATCTTGCAGCTGCTGGGATAGGAACCTTAGGAATCATCGATGGCGACGTGGTTGAATTGAGTAATCTCCAACGTCAAATTTTATTTACTGAGGCTGATATAGGACGTAAAAAATCACAAGTGATTGCTGAGCGTTTACGCGCAATGAATCAACACAGCACCCTTCATTTTTTTATCGATTTTTTTTCGAAAGACAATTGTAATCTTATTCAAGAATATGATGTTATTTTAGATGCTACAGATAATTACGAAGCACGATATTTCATCAACCAAATGTGTCGCCATTTCAAAAAAACGCTCATTTCAGCAAGTGTTTATCAGTATGAGGCACAGATCGGTATTTTCAATCATCTTGATGGCCCATGCTATCAATGCCTTTATCCAGAACCACCGCCACACCATTTAACTCCAAATTGTGCCGTTGGTGGGGTCATCGGTGTTTTACCGGGTGTTGCAGGCACACTCCAAGCCTCAGAGGCAATCAAAATCATTTTAGGTTCCGCTGAGTCATTATCTGGAAAATTACTCTGCTTTGACTTAGCGACACTGCGTTTTAATCAATTCGATATTCCAAAACAAAACTGTTCAGAACATCCACCTGTTTCATTTGCCCCTCCTAAAAACACCAATCAATACAATGACTACCTTATTCATGCATCTGAATTAAATCAGCTGCTCCAATCGGGGTTGCGCAACATCCACCTGATTGATGTACGCGAACCTTATGAACGTGAGATTTGTCATATTGGTGGTGAATTGATCCCATTAGCCGACCTGGCCGACTCTCTTGATGCTTTTGATAAAGAACAAACCCTCATTTTTTATTGTAAATCTGGTGGACGAAGTAAACTGGCGCTTGAGGTATTTTTAGATGCTGGATTTCAACACGTTTATCACTTGGATGGGGGCATTTTAGAGTGGCAAGAGACCATTGATCCCGATTTAACGCGTTACTAAAAGAACAACTAAAGAATTTTTCTGTTAAAAATTAATCCCAAAATACTGGCAGACTCCCGGCATGGATACTATATTTAAAATTACGATGCTGCTTTATCTTGATTTGATTATTCTTAACTATAGACAACATCCGTTGTAACGAGTGAACAGAATGATATTAGAAGAATCTTCTGAAATGGAACACATATTATTGAGTATTATTGATACAGCGATTGCTATATCAGAGGCTGATTTTGGGAACATACAATTAATTGACTCAGCGACTCAGGACTTAAAAATTGTAGAGCAACGAGTATTTCCTCAATATTGGCTCGATTATTGGGAAAATGTCTCTAAAGGACACGGTTCTTGCGGAACTGCATTAAATGCTGGAACACGCGTTGTCATTGAAGATCTGTGTCAAAGCCTGATATTTCATGGTGAATCCTTAAATGTCCAATTAAAAGCAGTCATTAGAGCCGTACAATCCACTCCCTTGGTAAGTCGTTCCGGTACATTACTCGTGATGTTTTCCACTCATTATAAAGCCCCTATAAAACTGGATTCTCGCACCCTTCAATTGCTTGATTTACTTGCTCGACAAGCAGCAGACTCAATTGAACAAGTGATGTTACAGCAAAAACTTGCTATCCAAGAAGAAGAGCTTAGGCGCGCTCTATCCATTCGCGAAGAGTTTTTTGACGTGATTAGCCATGAATTTAATACCCCTTTAACCAGTATAAAAATAGCAACCCACAACGGTCAAAAGCTAATGGAACAAGGAGCATTGACGGAAGATAAGCTCACTAAATTATTCACTATCTGGTTGGACCAATTATAAACAATGGAAAATATGGTCGCGTGTATGCTGGATATTACCGCGATTTCTCAATGGCGATTGAATTTCAATTGTCGTGAAATCGATTTAAATGACGTGATAACCAAAATAACCAGAAAATTCAATCATCACGTTTCTTATCAAGGGATGCCGATTATTGTCTATTTGGATCCATCACGTATTGAACAGCTGGTGACTAATTTGATTACTAATGGAATTAAATACGGAAAAAACAAACCCATTGAAGTGGAATTACATGCAGCCGATGCAAAACAGTTTCAACTCATTGTCAAAGATCATGGAATTGGTATTGCCGGTGAAGACAAAGAGAGAATATTTCATAAATTTGAGCGCATTAATCATAGAGGTACTATCAATGGCTTGGGATTATGTCTTTACGTCGTCAAGCAAATTGTTACTGCTCAGGGTGGAACCATAGTTGTAGATAGCAAAATAGGGTCAGGCTCTACTTTTACTATTACTTTACCTTTACGTATCGCCGGGGAAAGTAGTAAATGCACACAAAATTTATCCTCCTAATTGAAGATAATAAATCAATTAGAGAAGCTTTAGTTTTGGCCATCGAAGAAGAGGGGTATTCGATAATTTTAAGACAGGTAAACAACTAGTTTGACTAGTGAGACTCTCAAGGCTTAGCCTTCAGATTTAGTGACGATGATGTCAAAATACAGCTGTGGACTTGACGTTTTCACAGGAGAGTAATTATGACCACATCATCGTATGATGAGTTTAAGTCACTCGAAATATGACTGTAAATACC
>JBOFJV010000308.1:0-10069 GCA_051657005.1 Legionella sp.
CAATCGTATAGAAATATCCTTATGTGTCACCGCCTTTTTCGCCAACTCTCTTCGGCGCGACGGTGTTACCACTTTTTTCAATAGCCTCTTTGAGTATTTCTGCTTTAAGTCGCTCTTCTGCATACATCTTTTTAAGACGGCTATTTTCCGCATCAAGCTCTTTTAAGCGCGACATCATCGAGGCATCCATTCCTCCAAATTTGGCTCGCCATTTATAAAATGTTGCTGCACTAATGACATGTTCGCGGCAACGTTCTGAAACAGGGGTACCTCCTTCGGCATGTTTTAAAATAGATAGGATTTGGCTGTCTGTAAATTTTGATCTTTTCATGAAGAATCTCCTTCGTTATAGGTTACGAGAAAATTCTACTTTTGACATCAGTTATTTTGCGGGAGGATTACCTTTTGCTTTAAACGCAACATGTTTTTGTATGGAGTCGAGTTTAAAATGGTCTGTTGCTCTTCTTTTATTTGCTGGGCTAATTTCTCATACTCTTGCTTCAACTCATCTAAACTTAATTTGGAAAAATCGGAGACTTTAGGAAAAACCAGACTATATATTGAAATGATTCGCGCTCGAAGATAATGTTCTTCATGATCTTTTAATGCTTTAATTTTCTCGTCCAACTCGCGTTGTTGTTGCACATTAACATCTTCGCTATTTTTAATATTTGCTATTAATGCTTTGTCTTCACTGAGTAGTTGTTCGACCTGTTGCTTTGCTGTGGGATTGGTGCGATGAATCGTTATCCATTGTGCGTATTGAGCCAATTCCTTTTCTTTCTCTGCCACAAAACTCAAAGCCTCATCCAGCGTTTCGATGAATTGTGCGAGTTGAGTTATTGACTGATGCAGTGCCTAAATTGTACTCTTAAGAGCGCTATCGTTATCCTTTGCTTTAAGATTTTTCAAACATGCAGCTAAAAAGTTCCATGTAGCGATTAGATTATTTAGATGCTGCAAACGAAACTCATTTAAAGAACTAAAATCATAGTGTTTGTTCTTCAGCGTGACACAAAATGGTTGTAGTTCTCTTGATTTTTTAACTAAGTTTGAATAGTTTGACATGATTGCTCCAAGGTTACTCTACTAACAAATAGTAAATACTTTAACCATGTTTCAATCATATCAAACGCTTATTTACAGCAACTTACGGACAGAAGAAATTATTTTCTTTTGTGATATTCCACTTTGGAATAAGGAGTATTCCACTTCTTATGTATTATTTCTTTGTTTTCTCATTCTTTGCAGAGCCACAGCCGTCATCAACACTCCAGACAAAGCATAAATAGTAAACCCAACAAATAAGACCAGTGAAGGATTCACAGCAATGGCTACAAATAAAATAATCATCACCAGGACATACAAAAATGGGACCTTACCTTTAAAATCTATTTCTTTAAAACTGTAATAACGAATATTAGAAACCATCAAGGTAGAGATTGTTAAAGATAAAACTGCTGTTAATATTGCGACAAACATATTTTGCCATTCATGCTGATAACATAACCAACAAAAAGAAGCGATTACAGCAGCAGCTGGAGGGCACGCCAATCCCTGAAAATAGCGCTTATCGGCGATTTCAAGTTGGGTATTAAAGCGCGCCAGGCGCAATGCTACAGCAGCCGTATAAACAAAAGCCACCAGCCACCCCACTTTCCCCAACTGAATCAAAACCAAATTGTACATGAGCAATGAAGGAGCGACACCAAAGGTAACCATATCAGATAAACTGTCGTATTCAGCACCAAATCTAGTCTGTGTATGGGTTAAACGGGCAATTCTTCCGTCCAGCATGTCTGCAATCATACCAATGAATATAGCAACAACCGCCGCTTCATATTGCCCTTTCATCGAGGAAACAAGAGAATAATATGCAGCAAACAAACTGGCCGTTGTAAATAAGTTAGGCAATAAATAGATACCAGAATGATTTTCTTTTTCCATTCGTAATAACCTTAAAAAAGCACAAGAAATAATGCTGACATAATAGGGATAAAAACTGCATTTGAAAACCAAATTTAACACAAATTTATTACTATAAAGTGAATAAAGAGCAATACAGCAGCCATCATTTGATGGTATACTTAGCATACTGTATTTAAAATGCATAGAATTATGGCTGCATCCAAAGAGAAAACAATCATCATAGAAGGAATAACCTCCCAGGGAAAAACATTTCGACCAAGCGACTGGGCTGAGCGTATGAGTGGTTCATTAGCAAGCTTTAAAAACAGCCGCATTCACTACTCTCCCCTGTTACGTCCTAGCGTCAATAGTGATGGCTATCAATGTGTTTTGCTTGATCCTAAACTTAAAGAATCAAGTCCTTTGCTCTATAAATCCATTATGGACTTTGCAAAAGCGAACAACCTTAGAATTTGTGGCGAAGAAAATTGAGTGCGCTAACTAGTACCCTTGGCTGCTTTTAATTGACATAGTCCAACTGGCAACACTACCCATAGTGTAGTTCAGCATGGCAATCGTGTTATCAAAATTCATGGCTAAAATACCCGCGCAAATAAAGACTAATCCTTTTGGTCCATCTTGCGTGCCTGGCTGACTGGAATGGGCTACAAGGACACAGCCGCGAACAAACCATAATATCCCCGCAGTTTGCACCAATAATCCCATTGAGCTGTATATATTCGACGAGTTATACGTGGAATAGGTCAGTACATTACCCGCACCAAACGTAGTATTTGCCATAACCGATAATGCAGAGGGTAAATAAAGGAGTACTGCGCCAATAAATAAGTACATCACTGGACTGTACATTTTTTCTTGTGATGAAGATTGTGCCCTGTAATCTCCAATTTTTCTGAACTTAGCAATGGCAGTCATAAAAAATAAAATGCCCAGTATGTATGCACCCCCTGTAATTAAATGTTGCACAGGATACAAAGCACGACTTAAATTGCCTATAATTGTAACAAGATCCGGAGTATTCATAGTTTAATTATATGCTGGTAAACCTTATAATGCATAATTTTTGCTTATATTAACCTCAGTTCAAGGTTATAATCTCCAGTTTTAGAATAAAGTAGATATTCGTCATGCAAATAAATACATTTCCAATCACTTTAAAAGAATCATTTATGATTTCTCCTAAAGTCAAACACTTCATTTTTAATTGTGAGGTATCTCCTCATTTTAATTATTTACCTGGGCAATTCATTACCGTTCATTTTGAACATCAAGGTAAAGCATTAAAACGTAGTTATAGTATAGCTAATCCGCCAAAACAAGATAATCAAATAGAAATTGCTGCCGGTTATTTTGAAAACGGGCCGGGTACTGAATTGTTGTACCATTTAAAATCAGGGGATATCATCCAGGTCAGTGGTCCATATGGCCGATTAACGCTTAAAGAGGCGCTCCCAGACCGTTTAGTTTTAGTGGCGACGAGTACAGGAGTTACACCCTATAGAGCAATGCTCCATGAGTTAAGCCAATTGATGGAACAATACCCCAAACTGGAAGTTGTTATTCTGCAAGGCGTTCAACGACGAGAAGAAATCCTGTATGCCAATGAGTTTCAGGCTTTTGTCCAAAAATACCCACAGGTTACATTCAGGCCTTATTTAAGCCGACAACCAACGCATGAATTAAATGAAAATGAATACAGTGGCTATGTACAACATGCCTTTCCCTCACTTAATCTTAATCCTCAGCACGATGTGATTTATTTATGTGGGAATCCGGGTATGATTGATGAGGCTTTTAACTCTTTAAAAGAACAAGGCTTTGCAATGCAACAAATTATTCGTGAAAAATATATATCGAGATAATGCAGTATCTGTTGACAATTCGCCAGGTTGAGCCAAAATGGCGCGTTTTTAGGGCGCCGTAACGCTGTATGTGGTGATTGCGTCATTTTGGTCAAGACAACTTGGCAAAAAACACTATTAATTAGGAGCAAATACCGATGAATTATGAAGAATTATCCTCCACCATGGAGCACATGCTGCAAGAAGGTAAAGGAATTTTAGCTGCCGATGAAAGCAATACAACTATAGGCAAACGTTTTACCTCAATAGGTATCGAAAATACTGAAGAAAACCGCAGGGATTATCGATTACTGTTGGCGACTACACCCAATTTAGAGCAGCATATTAATGGTGTTATTCTATTTGAAGAAACCTTTAATCAAACAGATGAGCATGGAACACCTATTGTTAAATTATTTGCAGATAAAGGCATTATTCCAGGCATCAAAGTTGATAAAGGATTAGTTGATCTACCGAATACTGAAAATGAAAAAGTAACCCAAGGTTTGGATGGTTTAAGCGAACGTTTGCAACATTTTAAAAAATTAGGCGCAAAATTCGCTAAATGGCGTAATGTTTACTCCATCACTGAGTACACTCCCAGCTTAACCTCAGTTAAAACCGGCGCAGAAAATTTGGCTCGATATGCAGCTGCGTGCCAGGAAGCAGGGATTGTTCCCATTGTTGAGCCCGAAGTACTTATGGATGGAAATCACAGCATTGAGCATTGTGCTGAAATCTGTGAAATTGTTTTGCATGAGTTATTCCATGCTTTATTTATTCACCAGGTTGAATTAGAACATATTATCCTAAAACCCAGTATGGTCACTTCCGGTAAAGAGCATCAACCGTTCAGTGAGCCTGATGAAGTTGCTGATTATACCATCAGCGTATTCCGTAATAATGTCCCTGCATCAGTCCCCACAATTAATTTCTTATCAGGTGGTCAAACACCACAACAAGCTACTGCGAATTTAAACGCAATCAACAGCATTGATCATCAACCCTGGTTGCTAAGTTTTTCTTTTGGACGAGCATTACAAGAAGATTGTCTGGCTACTTGGGGTGGAAAAAAGGGAAACGTCACTAAAGCACAAGAAGCTTTATTCAAACGTGCTCGCTTAAATGGCATAGCCTGTGTTAGTGAATACAACCATACCATGGAATGATGATTAGTGTAGCCAGGGAGAAGCTTCTGACTCTTCTACACATCGCTTCAAACTTATACTTCTACGTCCCGCGGACAAGCCGCGGAGCGTAGGCAACGATGTGATCAAGAGACAGATGAGGCTTAGAAGAACCCAGGCTACGATAAAGCACCCCGTATGATTTTGAATATCATTTTTTTCTCTGTCCCAAAATTAGGGTTGAACGATTTATCATTAACTGGATACTTACCCTGCGTTTAGGAAACAAAAATGAATAAGGATTTTCTGGTCTATAAATCCCGCTTTATAACCATTGCTTTGTTATTAGGGTATGCATTTTTACATTTTAACCTGACACGCCCCTACGTCGAGGCAAGCTTTGCACGATTAATTGATTTTTCAGTGCATTTTCCATATGCCCAACGCATATTAATTCCTTTGTTAGTCTATCCGTTTCAATTGCTGCCCCTTCAAGAGCATTATTGTTTTTTCTTTGCAGAATGCTTATTCACTGGCTTCATGTACATTGGGGTATACTACTTATTAAGATACGAATTTAATGCACGAGAAGCCAAACTCTTAAGTTGGCTCTTTCTTTTACTTTTGCCATTAGTTACGATCATCAATTATCGTTTTACCATTGGAGAAAAAGCGACGTTCTTTTATCCAGCCGATACCCCTACCCTATTTTTTTTCGCACTGGGCTTTTTATGGTGCCTTCGTGCTCAATGGAAGTATTTTATTCCTCTGGTTTTTTTAGCAACGTTAAATCGTGAAAGCAGCATTTTACTGGTATTACTGATACCTACACTTTATTGGAAACAGCTAAAAGAAATTTTAAAACCCTTTTTGATTGCCCTATTCGCTTATTTAAGTGCACGAATTATGATTATCAGTTTGATCAAAGTGCCAGGCAAATTAATCGAATGGAATGCTTATAGTTCTCCTTACACCCATTTTTCCATGAACCTGGAATGGTTATTCACCGATCTCAATTTTTTATTATTCAGCTTTTGCTTTGCAGGCTTGCCTTTATTTTGGTTTGCTTTTTATGATTACATTCCCAAAATCTATCGCCCATTACGGTATTTGTCCTTATTTTATTTTATAGGCCTATTGCTGGTTGGCAATTTTATTGAACCACGTATTTTTTGCGAAATCATTATCCTTCTGTATTTACCAGTTTGTGTTGCTCTGCATCACTGGTTGTTAGAAAATCGGATAAAAAATGAAGTCAATAATACGGTTCTCTATTATCTAAACCGCTACGCGATTATCGGTTGCTTTTCCTTAATTCTTATTTTTAATCGCTCAATAAATCAAATGATTCTTTGGTGCTTGCATCAAGGGTGAATCGTATTTGTTCTGGGAATGGCGGCAACTTAAGAGCTCAGAGATCATTGTAACCAGTACAACGAAGTTGAACCCGGGTTTCGCTTCGCTGCACACAGGCTCCAATATTTTTGCCTAAATCAGCTCAAAACGCGCATAAAGAGGTAAATGATCAGAAAGCATTCTCCAAGGTTTACCATGCAAGCATGCTACTTCTTGTACTTTCATCCCACGAAAATAGACACGATCGACACACAATGCCGGCCTAATTGCAGGAAATGAGCGCGCATGTTGCCCTTCAACGGAAACAAAAGCCTCTTCTATATTTAAATGTTCGGCGAGAGGTTTGGAAAGAATCGTACGCCAATCATTAAAATCACCAGCCATCAAAAGGGGCTCATTTTGTGGCACTACATCATTAATCCGCTTCATGAGTGCATTACATTGGGCTGCACGCTCCGCTTTGAAAAGACCTAAATGCACACACAATAAATGGATTGTTACCGTATCCAATTTCAATTGCGCATGTAATATTCCCCGAGACGCTCTACGCATATGAGTCAGTTTAATGTTTTCAAATCGTTCAAATCCATATTTACTTAAAATTGCATTTCCATGGTGGCCTGATTCATATATTGCATTTTTTGCATACACATAATGTGACCAAATATTTTCGGCAATGTATTCAAATTGCGGTGAATCAGGCCAAGCATTAATACGTTTCTGCCGTTTCCGGTGTTCCCCTTGAACTTCTTGCAAAAAAACAAAATCAGGATTTAAATGGGTAATTGCATCACGCATTTTAGGAAGCAAAAAACGTACTGCGCCCAAACCAAACCCTTTGTGGATGTTATAGGTGATTAATGAAACACTACGTACTTCTTGTTGCATATTTTAAGCTCTTTCAGGTTTCTGTATTAAGCATATCACTAAATGAATAAAAAAGATCCTAAGAATAATGGCAAAAAATTAAGGACTGTCTTTACTAAATAGACTAGAGTCTATTTAGTATTCCATAGAAACTATATAATCTTTAAAATAAAAATGGTAAAGAAAATGAAAACATTAAACCTCACCATACCAGGCTTTTCCATTGCATGCACCACTTGGGGAAATCCAAAGAAACCTACTGTTCTCGCATTGCATGGTTGGCTTGATAATGCCAACAGTTTTCTTCCTCTAGCTCCATATCTTGAACAAGATTTTCACCTTGTAGCAGTCGATCTCCCCGGACATGGCCATTCGTCACACCTTCCGAAAGGATGCCACTATCATTTTTTTGACGGTATTTTCATCGTGATTGAACTTATCAATGCGTTAAAATTAGAGAAAGTTCATCTCTTAGGGCATTCAATGGGGGCTTGTCTGGCAAGCCTGGTTGGTGGGGTTGCTCCTGAGAGAGTCCAATCCCTGTCATTGATTGAAGGCTTAGGGACACTATCCCATCCTGCTGAAACTGCATGCCAACAATTACGTGAATACGCCGATTTTCTTAACCAAAAAAGTAACAATTCAAAAGGTTATACCAATATAGAAAGTGCTGCCTTTGCTCGTTCTTTTAAAGGATATGTCTCTTTAGATATTGCCAAAATTCTTTGTGAACGAAGCCTGATTGAAAAGAAAGACAAATTGTACTGGCGCCATGATCAACGGTTGCTCGTCCGCTCTCCTTTGCGTATGACAGAAATACAAATACTTTCTTGCTTGCAAGAAATCACCGCACGCACTTATTTAATTCTAAGCAGCAATGGTTTTGCTTTTGATGGTGAACTCATGAAAAATCGAATTAAAGCAGTAAAAAATTTGACCGTTGAACACTTGGAAGGTGAGCATCATATTCATATGGAAAAGCCAGAAGTTTTAGGTAAACTGCTGGCCAATTTTATTATGCGAACCGATTAATTAATTTGTTGCGGTGCACGCATCAAAATTAATTGCGACTGCTTTCAATGAGTTCTTTACGTCATCGACTGAATAACCTAAATCAGCAGCAGCGCTTATTACACCACAACCACCATCATCAAATGATGTATAAGGAGTCCAGTAATCCATATTGGCTTTAACCATCACATCAAAAGCCAACCGGGAATTCCAATTCGGTTGATTTGCTAATATATAGAATAAATGGTTGTACACACCACTGGAATAATGAACATCCAGACCACCATAATACTCATCCGCACTGTCAATAGACTCACCATCACGGCTTGGTTTATCCATATAACGCAGCGCATCATAGCCGCTGTCTTCTTTCATGATTTCACTGCCAATTTGCCAGCTGCTTTTGCCGACAGAGTAATATTCAGCGGCTTGAGCTGCCATATCAGAGAAAGCCTCGTTCATACCACCCGATTGTCCGTAGTACTCAAGATTCGAATGTTGCTCAGTGAAACCATGGCTGATTTCATGGGCGCCAACTCCAAGTGACACGAGAGGATACATCATTGTATCTCCATCACCAAAAGTCATCTGTTCGCCATCCCAATACGCATTTTCATAACCATCACCATAATGAACACGCATAACCAACTGCATTGGCGAGCCATCAGCATTAGTGAGCGCATTCGCATTGTACCAATCAAAATACATATGATTAATTACATGGCCAGCATACAACGCATCATTTGTCGGAGAGGCAGCACCATTCTCTTTATCATATCCATCACCTTTATAACCGGTGAGATAAATATTGGCGTCATTGGCTGGGCAACCGAACTGCATCGCTCTACCTCTTGATCTGTATTTATGATCCATGTCAATTACTTTAACGTCGGTATTTTCCATAAAACACATTTCAGTGCTGTCATCGCGCGTTAAATCCAAATAAGGTAAGTCAGTGCCATACTGGTAAAAACCTGCTTTTGAATTTCCACCAAAACCTGCCCCCATTACAGAAGCTTTTTTGGTTTTTATATCATTCCATTGTACGAAAGGATGATTGGTTTTAGCGTCAATAATTGCCGTTGGACGCTCTGGAATTTTATCCTGATGATGCACAAGAACACTTACTTTGTAAGCCCAATGCGCTTTGTGCTTGCCATCAATATAAACCATAGGAATAACGTTTTCGCCACTTAGTTCTTTATTGGCATACTTTGCTTTAAATTGTTGTAACGCGGCATCAGCATTTTTTACAAAGGAAGCATCAGGTTGACCCAGTTCAGTTTGTAACCCTTCATAAATCACCCCATTCATTGCAACCTTTGCCTGAGCTGTTGTTGCCAATGATTTGACTGTGTTGGTGCTATTCATAATCGCATAACCACCGTAAACGGGGAATCCTGTATATTGTTGTTGCATACGAACATGAGTCACTTTATTACGATCAGTATGCTCACTTACAAAAATTAAACTGTCCTTAGCAACTGAAATGCCTTTGGCTGCCAAAGCAAATTTTTGTTTGACTTGTGCAAAAGACGCCTTTTGTAAAAACATTGGTTCTGCAGCTTTAGCAGGAGATGCTATTCCTAAAGCTAAGGCGACAGCTAATGGAGACAAATAGTAATTATGATGCATTGAAACCAACTCCTTATTTGCAACTTAATCTGAATTAAAAGCAACTCATTTCCTGATGGGCCAATTACATCATCCTTAACCGCAAGTTATAAACTTGACTGGCTCCAACAGGGAGTTACGCCTGCAAATACAACTAAAAAAACTAAAAAACTTATCCAAGCTAGCATAGTTTTGGCATTAGCTGGTAGAGTTAACCAGTCACCTGGCCAACCCCCCATTTAGAACCCATCGTGCCCTACTAAGGCAATGGGCTCAAGACAATTTCATTACATACTCATACCTTATCAATCAGAACAATCGGTG
>JBOFJV010000309.1:0-4551 GCA_051657005.1 Legionella sp.
GCAAAAATAATACACCGATTGTTCTGATTGATAAGGTATGAGTATGTAATGAAATTGTCTTGAGCCCATTGCCTTAGTAGGGCACGATGGGTTCTAAATTGGGGGTTGGCCAGGTGACTGGTTAACTCTACCAGCTAACTGATGAAGTCAAAGCATTAATGTCAACGGGCAGACTTCCTTCCGGGAAAGGCCAGGTTACCTATACGGTGACAAAAAGTCATGGGCCAGGGTTAAGTGCAAAACCAGAGGGGCTCGTGATGGATGGGGAGAAACCGGATGATTAAATTAAATTAATCGATACGGACAAAAGAGTGATTGACACGTTTTTTAAGGTACCGCAAAAACCAGGCAATCCCGCCGAGTAAGGGAAGAGGCATTCCGTAGAAAGAAAATCGACTTAAAAACGTCAATCACAGGAATTACCCGAGCCTCTTATTAATATGGAGTTTTGAAGAACAAGGAGCGATTGTGGCACGTTTAAATCATTTAATCATGGCATTTCTTATGTTGATGCTTCTCCTCGTGGTGAATCAATATCTTCCACTCGAAGCGTTGATTAATTTAATATTTAACTGTCTGATGATCGTGATAGTCGTCATTTACATCATGCAATTTTTAGGTGTCGTTCGCGGAACTCTTCCCGCGCCCAAACTTTTTAAGTAGGTATTTATTAATGAGGTAACGAAAGAAAACTGGCGCAGTATTGTCGCCTGGGTGAAGGAGAAGACCTAACCCGGGGATAGGATTTTTATCCAAGACTTGCGCTGTGTTGTCCACAACTGCATTGATCTCTTCAGTTGACGATAGTGCTGAATGATGCTCAAATGATCTGGATTTGACTTATAATTGATTAATTTGATATCATGTTGAACTTTTTTATTATTCAGTATTCATTATGGCAGGCGCTCCTCTACTTATTCCGATCATCCTACTTATTTATTTTTTGTGTAAGTTTTTTGGTTTCACACGTGCCGCTGCGTGGATTGAAAACAAACTTTTGAATATTGGTGGACCACCCGGCGCAGTACAGGATAATGGGCAACAGGAACTAGAGGAGAACCAGGAGCAAGAAAGGCAATTTCTACCAGTACAAGTTAACCGAAGACTCGAAACATTTGCCAGTTTGAAACAAGAATGTGAGTGGTTTTTGGCAGGATCCGGATTTCCTGCAGCGCATCATGACATTAAAAACGGTCATTACTCATAATGCGTTCAGTGCGATCAATGACGCACTCTTTAGAGCAGATGTAACGTCTCCGATTCTATTAGTGAAGCAATTTCGACGCAAAGAAATCTGGTATCATGTACCTGGCTACAGCCACATTACCGATCAGCATGCTTTGTTAGCATGGTTAAAGATCTCTGCTTACCACCCGTTGAATCATGATCAGATAATCGCTCCAACTCGCTACCATAATATGCCTACTCGCTACGTGTGGCATGATCTTGCTGCTAATTTTGCACCCGTTAAATTGCCTGCTGATTTTGAGGTGCTAAACGAGAAGTTCTTTTCATTATCCCTAAGGGAAGCGAGTCAAGAGGTAGCTGTCAGCACTGTACCACAAGCTTTTTTTGCATGCTCTACTGATGTGACGCGTTCTGATAGCAACGACTTGGATGATGCATTTGAGAATAAGCCACATGAAGACGGTGAATCTCAGTCTAATGCTTTTAGTTGAGCCATATTGCGCAAAAACTAATTTGAAAAACGTAACGTAGGTGGTTACGTGAGTATTTTCCAGTGCCGTAGTTCCGTAGCCTGGGTGCAGCGGAGCGGCACCAGGTTTGCTGAGTTAAATCCATAACCACTGGTTCTGCTGCACCCAGCTACGATACCGTGCCATTTTTCCTTAAGTTGATGCCATTAGCTGAACTTCTTACAATGGATTATGGTATTTCTTTAAATAAAGTGTGCCTAATTGATAGGATGCATAATCGGTAAGGTGTCCCAGATCCCGATAAACAGGCACTCCATTGATGTCCGCCTTGCATGTACCTTGAGTACATTGCACTTTTTTAGGATCTATGAGGATTAACTGCTGGTATTTGATTTTCATTTTGGCAAATAACTGGTTAAACCACTGATTTTCATAGAACTTAAAATCACACTCTTGGGTAGTGTAAGCCGTTCTTAATTTGATGTGTTTGTAAAAACAATCATGAACATTTTCTTGCATGAAGGCATTTGATTTAATTAAAACTGGTTTTGCTCCAGAGTGGATTATCTGCGCAATCGCTTTATCTAAAGCTCTTTCCAGGCGTTGATTCGTTAAAGCCAATGAGCGTTTATCGCCTGGTTGATTAATGATGTTATCGGCCAAATAATTATTCCATAATTGGGCAATGATCACATAATCATAATGATTTTCCTGAATCATTCGATAATATTTTTCAGTTTGTTGCCGACAAAGAGGGTAAATTTGATTTTTAAAACGCCACCAGTCATAAAGATAAATATCCGGCAACATAATGCATGAGGATACGGCCTGCATTAATATTGAAACATCGGCCGATTGGCCTAGAACATCCATAAATCCCCAATAGTGATTGGAAAACGAGTCACCAATCATCAATGCGGTTTTACGGGCGGTTTTTTTTGCACCGACAACGCACTGGGAGCTGATTTCCTTTTGATTCTCCGCAAGGCACTGTGCCCGTTGCTTGCTTTCATAACGTTCTAATTGCTGGTAAATCGCCATTAATTCACCATCAAAGCGTTGCGTAAATCCATCATTGCTCTTAATGATATGGAACGCAAGATGAGTCATCACAACTGGAGCCACGAGCAAAAGTGCAAATGTATACCGAAATTGCAGGTGTTTTCCTTTTTGTGCGGGTGTTTCAATAAAGCGCCAAGAAAGATAGGCCAAAAAAAACGTGAGTCCATAAGCGATGCATAATGTAAACGAGGTCTCGGTAATCCCTTGATAGCGAATCAATGAAAAAATAACCCAATGCCAAATGTAGAGAGAATAAGACAATAAGCCGATGAAAACCAAGGGCTTACTGGAAAGCATGCGCACCAGAACATGTTGGGAGGAAACTGTTCCTAAAGAAATCAGGAAACCCGTTGCCAGGCACACGGCAAATGTATAGGCATTAGGATATCCTGCCAAAATCGGTTGTAGGCTGGCTACATACATTAAGGTGATTAACGAGAAACAACCAATGCCATGCATGAGGTACTTATTGGTTGAACCAGAGAGCCAGGGAGTTAAGGCAACGCACGAGCCGATTAAGAATTCAAACACCCTGCTGGAAAATAAGTAATAGCTGTGCGAGGTAAATGCTCGAGCATTGTACATTGAATAGAGAAATGCGATGAGTGTGAGCCCATATCCCAGTGCAATGATGTATTTTTTTGGTGTCACACGATAAACACAATAGATGAGCAAAGGCAGCAACAGGTAGCACTGCCATTCGATGGAAAGCGACCAGGTGTGTAGTAAAGGGAGCTGTTGACTATTGGGTGAGAAGTAACTGTTGGTTACTTTATCAAAAAATAAATTGGATAAAAATAAAGAACATTTGCGCGCACTTTTTGCATACTGCACTAAATCATCAGGCAAAAGAAACAGTAAAGCGAGTGCGGTGGTTAAAAAAAGTAAACAGACAAATACAGGTTGGAGGCGCCACAGTCTGCGGTTATAAAATGCTGTGAATGATAAAGTGCCTAGATCAAGTGACGTATAGATAATGCTCGTGATCAGAAATCCAGAAATTACAAAAAAAACATCAACGCCTATAAATCCTGATGGAAAAAAGGACAGGCCTCCATGATAAATTAAAACCAGTAGAATGGCTATGGCCCTGAGTCCATCAATATCTGGGCGATAGTGCATGCAATCTCAGAAAAATTTCTATCATATCACTTTGATTCGAGTTAATCTACTTTTGAACATGGTCTTGGAGGAATGTGTTCATTGGTAAGAAGATTCTCTCCCACGTACCGCGCTTTATGCATAAAGCGCGGTATCAAAGCAAGGAGTTCATTGAATCTTCGCCCTATTTTTGTCACCAAGGTTATCAAGCATCTCTACAGCCTGTCCCCATATTTCAATAGTTGATGAACTTTCCTCTTGAGCAGCCAATACTTTGGCATCTACATAACGAATGGAGTTTTCGAGTTTTTGCGGTTTTAATTGCTTGCGAATGGCATTCATAATAATCGACGCCTCTGCTGTCGATTTTGCTTTAATGATGTATCCTAATCCCATGCCAATCGGTTCAATATTGCTAATCAGATTCACATCAAAATGACAGTTTGTTGCAAGCTCGTATCGAAAATTGAAATCGTCTTCCCAATCTGCTTTTTTAGTAAAAAACTCATATTTATTAAGGAAGTTTGATGATCCTGGTGTCCAAATGAAGCTTAAAATATAACCTAAAGTGCGCCACGAAAGTGCACGACTGCTAGTAGCTGAAAGTGCTACCGGGAAAGCGCGACCGAGCGCATTTCGTACTTAGCCTTGGGCTGTATGTGGTAACGCGTATGGTTAAGCGTAGGCAAAGGAAGTTGTAAGCCGTAAGCCGCAAGGTTGAAGTGATTGA
>JBOFJV010000310.1:0-5892 GCA_051657005.1 Legionella sp.
AAAATCAGGAGCAGCTCGATAAAACTAGCGGTGCTGATGAGAAAGGTAATTTTTAAAGTTAGTTTGAACTAATCGCCGGCAGCCCTTGGGGCTGCTCACCACCGTCAAGCCACCTGCTTTGCGGGTGCGGTCTGACTTAAAGCAAGTGAGGCATACAACCCATATGATTCAAAAAAATACGAAATGGAAATTAGCGGATATTTTGGCGAGTGCGGATGACACATGGTTGGAAGCAATAATTGCAGGCCTTGAAAATGAAACTGTTTTACGTATGAAACAGTTGATTGAAGTGAGGAAAAACGCTGGGAATCTCGAGAAAAAAGACATGGCTGCAGCAATTGTTGATATTTTATCGGAAAATTTGCATCAACAAGTGCTCACTCAAAAGCAGTTAGAGCTCATTTTAGGTAAAGACCCAAGTAAAAAATTGCTGTATGAGTTGTTAAAATCGCTTAATGAACGTGAAAAAATACATGTAGAAGCAGACAGCGCTTCTAATGAGCTCTTAAAAAAAATAAGTCCTGCCATGTTGCAATCGGACACTGAGTCTGAGATGCAGGCAGAACAGCCTTTAAATACTATAGAAGATTTGCAAGAAGTGGAGCAAAAGATCGCTACACTACCTAAGTGCAACCAATTAACGAGTCAATTAAAAGATAACATAGCTACATGCGTGGCAGATAAGAAAATTTATGCATTGACCTCAAACGGAAAAAAACCCATTTTGGATTTTCTTATCGAGTATGTGATTCGCCCTATCTATAACCTTGTGAATCGAAACAATTCAAGTCCCGGTTTTTTTGCCTCCAAGGCTGAAAAATCGTTTCATCAGTTTAAAAACGATATTTTAGGAGACCATTTATTTCAAAAAAGTAAACCGGAAGAATCTCAACAATCTCCAGCAAATGAGTTTCTTCTATGAGCCATAATGGTATTAATGTAAGAAAAATAAAGTGGAGGCTGGGCGAACAAGCCCAGCAATGATGAGGAGCGATACCTCAAGACCCAACTTACTTTTGATTGCTTTTGTTTCTTAGCTTGGTAGCCTGCCCTACATGCCTGGATTTATTTAAGTATTTTATTGTGTGATTGGATTAGTTGTTATTCACCTTCACCAAAATAATTATTAATTAATTGAGTTAAGGCTTCATTCATTTGTTCTTCATCGGGGCCTTCTATTTCCATAGCGAGTTCACTTCCTTTGTTCGCAGCAAGCATCATGACACCCATAATGCTTTTGCCATTAACGGTTTGTGAATTGCTGGTAACATCAATATGGCTTTGGAATTTTGCTGCAGTAGAAACAAATTTTGCCGAAGCTCGTGCGTGTAAGCCCAGTTTATTAATTATTTTAATTTTAGTTTTTATCATAGCACGTACAATGTACCATGAAGTGGACAATAAGTGTAGCTTGAGCTAAAGAAGAGTACGCAATGTTGTCAATTTAGAAAGTGTAACTTAACTAAGGCGAAACGCTGAATTGCGTTAGAGTAACCTGGGTTACGGCATTGCCTTCACCCAGGTTAAATGATAATAATGATTTAAGCATTATTCATCGCGATGTTGACGGCTTTTTTCTTTATGTTTAATCAGCTGTCGATCCAATTTATCGATCAAGGTATCAATTGCGGCATATAAATTATCAGATTCTGAGCTTGCATGCAACTCACCTTTGGCTACATAAACAGTAGCTTCAGCAATTTGTCTTAATTTTTCGATATCAAATACCACGTTAATTGAGGTAATTTGATCAAAATGTCTCTCTAATTTATCGAATTTTTCTTCGGTAAATGCTCTGAGGGCAGGAGTAACATCCATACGATGTCCAGTGATGTTAATTTGCATAAAGATCTCCTAGTTACTTGTCGAATCGTGAACAGCCACGATCCTTATTAATTATGAATTGTTTTTCTTTCATTAGATGGAGCAATTCCCATTGCTTCACGGTATTTTGCTACGGTTCGTCTTGCTACTTGAATCCCTTGCTCTTCCAGCAATTGGGTAATTTTACTGTCACTTAATGGTTTTTTTCTATTCTCCGCGGAAATTAATTTCTTAATCAGGGCTCGTATTGCGGTTGATGAGCATTCATCTCCTGCATTTGTATTCACATGACTTGAAAAGAAATATTTAAGTTCAAAAACACCTCTTGGGGTGTGAATAAATTTTTGTGTGGTCACCCGTGAGATGGTTGATTCGTGCATATCCAGAGCAGAGGCAACATCATTTAGAATTAATGGCTTCATTGCTTCGTCACCTAACTCTAGAAATCCTTGTTGATACTCCATAATGCATTTTGCTACTTTAAGCAGAGTTTCCTGACGACTCTGAATGCTCTTTAAGAACCAGCGCGCTTCTTGTAAGTTATTTTTTAGGAATAGATTATCGGCGCTATTATCGGCCCTTTGAATGAGCGACACATAGTGGCTATTAATACTTAAAGTCGGGAGTACACTGTGATTTAAGTGTACTTTCCATTTATTATTGATTTTTTTAACTGTGAGATCGGGAATAATATATTCTGTAATCTCTTCGTGAATTAAATTACCTGGTTTTGGATTTAATCCTTGAATAATCTTTAATAGTTCATTAATGGTTTTTTCACTAACCTGATGATTTTTCATTAATTGCTTGTAATTGCGCTGACCAAGTAATTCAATATCATCAGTAATAATTTTTTTAGTCAGTGCAAGATGTGGCGTATCCGTAGGCAGTTGTTCCAATTGCACAAGTAATGTTTCAGCCAGATTGATTGACGCACAACCTACGGGGTCAAATAATTGCAAACGATGTCTAACTGCTTCGATTTCATCGAAATCAAGTGTATGTGCATCACTGGTAAGACTGGTATGTAAATCAGCAAGCGTCATAGTGAGGAAACCATCACTATTCGTTGCATCGATTATTGCAGTTGCTATGGCTCTATCGATATCGCTCATGGGCGATAATTCAAGTTGCCACCTTAAATGATCTTGCAGGTTAGTCGTGGTACAGTGCAAATTGTCAAAGTTATAATCATTGTTTTCAAAAGAATCGCGTTTACTTGAATTTTGATACAATTCAGACCATTGAAAGTCATTCAGTTCATCAGTGTTTTGGAGCGGAGTTTCGTTGGTAACGGCTTCTTCTTTATCTTCGTTGGGTGTTGCCTCCAGCATGGGATTTGATTCGACAACCATTTGAATTTCTTGCTGTAAGTCAATAGTTGATAACTGCAAAAGTCTTATGGCTTGCTGTAATTGCGGCGTTAGCGTTAAATGCTGGCTAATATTAAGCTGCAATGATGGTTTCATGCAAATCCTCTGTGTATTCATTGCTATTTATTATCATTTTAAACGATCCGTAAGGATTATCCAGTATTTACCGTGTTTATTTAGGCATAAACCTGAAAACATAACTGAATCGGAATGAGCTAAAATTGGTAGCTGCAATAGAACTACAACGAAGTAGGTATCTGGGAGATATTAAAGAATTTAAAAGCCCCTAAGCGGGGCCTTAAGCGATTACTTTACTTTTTTCTCTTTGAAAAGTACGTGCTTGCGTATTTTAGGATCATACATCATGAGCTCAAGCTTTTCAGGATGGTTTCTTGGGTTTTTAGTTGTCGTTTTATAGTATCCAGTTCCTGCTGTGGATTCCATTTTCACTTTAATAGTGACTGCTGCCATGGTTTATCCCCTTATTATACTTTTTCGCCTTTAGCTCTGATTTTATCCAGAACTGCTTTAATACCTAATTTGTCGATAATACGCATACCTTTAGTGCTGAGTTTTAATGTGACAAATCGTTGTTCTTCTTCAACCCAGAAACTGTGGTTCTGAATATTAGGCAGAAAGCGTCTTTTTGTTTTATTGTTAGCGTGCGACACTTTATGGCCAGTCATGGGTCGCTTGCCAGTTACCTGACATACTCTAGACATTTGTTACTCCAAAAATAGATTTTAATAGTGTTTGTCTTTGTAAAATTCTGGGCATATAGCCGGATGTGAAATACAAGAGCGGTTTTATATCAAAAAAATGCATTAGTTGCAAGATTTTTGTAAGAACATATAATTCTAATTTTAGAACAAGCAGTTGGATCCTTAGTCGATTTGCTACGGATTTCTTTGCTAATTTTTGATTTTAATAATATTTGAGTGTAATTATGCAGCGCAAGATAAAAAGTTACGTCTTACGAGCTGGTCGTGTAAGCAATCGACAGCAACAGGGTTTGGATCTTTGGCTTAAGGACTATGAGCTTACTTTAAATGATATACCTTGGGATCTGGATGAGGCATTTGCTCGTCCTGCTGATACTGTAGTTGAAATTGGTTTTGGCATGGGCGCTTCGTTATTGACTATGGCCACAAATGCTCCTGAACTCAATTATATAGGTATCGAAGTTCATCAAGCAGGGGTGGGGAGCCTATCTGCTGACTTGCACGATCATCAATTAAAGAATGTACGCATTGTAGCTCATGATGCGGTAGAAGTATTTCGTACGAAATTACTTGATGATTCTCTAGCTGGAGTGCAGATTTTTTTCTCCGACCCATGGCATAAAAAGCGTCATCATAAAAGACGATTAATTCAGCCTGAGTTTATTCAATTATTAGTAAAAAAATTAAAACCAGGTGGATTTATCCATTGCGCAACCGATTGGCAAGATTATGCGGAACACATACTTGAAGTTTTATCTTCTGAACCCTCATTGCAGAATACTCAGGACCATGGTGGTTATTCTCCAAGACCCTTATCTCGTCCTCTGACGAAATTTGAACAGCGCGGTGAGCGTTTAGGACATGGAGTTTGGGACCTGATTTTTACTAAATTGGATAAGAGTCCTTAGGTCTCATCTATCTTATTGAAATTATATTATTTCAGTTCAAATTATCAAAATGCTGAATTTTTTGTAGAAATTTTAACTATTTCTTTGATCTTCTATTGTCCAATGTGTAATATAAATTCGTAAGTAACAATTACAGGGGACGTAATATTATGGAATTTATATCTGAAATAAAAGCAGCTATAAAATCAGGAATAGAAGGATTTAAAGAATATATTGAGGTCCAACTGCAAAAGGATACAAATTACCTTCAACATCACTTCTGGATCGACGAAGGAATTCAAATAACGGTGTTGAATTATTTAATTCAACAGTACTCGGAAAAAAAGCAAGGAAAAAAGAGCACTTAGTTGAAGAAGAAGTAAATTCTACTGATTTGACGGCATATATTGATTTCGTTTTGAGTAAAATGGCAGATAAAAATGTTGGCGATCCTTTGCATCAGGCCCTGGCTGCAAAGAAAACTCAATTGGCGCTTCATCTTCTTGATACGAATATTTTTGATGTCAAGAGACGTGACGAGGAAGGACGTACCCTGTTGTCACTGGCGATAGCAGCCAAAAACCGTTCCTTACTGAAAAAATCTTAGTGCATAAACCGGACGTTAATACAACAACGCGTATGACTGAGGCACGGATCCCTTTTCAGCCATTACATCAAGAAATCATTTTAAATTTTGCTTCTGGAGTGCGCAATTTAGGGCGTGCTGGGGCCGATTTGGCTAATCCTGTAGGCGCAATGAAAGATACCACGCTTTTGTTAGCAGCACGACATGGCAAAATAAATGCACTTGAAGCACTCTTGACGTTTCCTGTGGAAAAACTAAATCTTGAAGCAGAAAACAAGCGCTTCTCTGGAAATAAGAAAACGGGTGATAATGCAATTGAAGCATTGTGCAGACTATTAATTTTAAGACAGGTAAACCACTAGTTTGACTAGTGAGACTCTCAAGGCTTAGCCTTCAGATTTAGTGACGATGATGTCAAAATACAGCTGTGGACTTGACGTTTTCACAGGAGAGTAATTATGACAACATCATCGTATGAGAGTTTAAGTCACTCGAAATAT
>JBOFJV010000311.1:0-2650 GCA_051657005.1 Legionella sp.
TATTCGCTTTTTTAAGGTCACCGGATTGCCGCGCCTACGGCTCGCAACCACGGATTTTGTGCTAAAAACCTACTTGCAAAATAAATGTCAATACCCAACCTGCTTTTAATGAGACTACGAACTAAAAAATTTCAAACAAAACAACATCAAGTCATTTAGGCTCTGAAAAATACAAGCTACGCGCTCTTATCTCACGGCCGCCAACAAGATGATCGATTGCCTGACGCATAATTATTTTTGCTGATTTAAGATAGGGTGCCTCGCTTAAATTATCTTCTGCTAAAGCCAGAATATGGCTCCCGGAAATCCCTTTACGCTCCAAAACAAATCCTTCACCTGCAATAAATCGATAACACAAATCATCAGCAATTGGATCTTCCGTTCTAGCTTCATGTGTCAAAGAAAAAGAATAACCACACGATTGGATAAAAGTCCACTCAAAACGTCTAAGCAAAGCTTCAAGCTCTAATTTATCCTTTGTTACAGCCAACATTCTTAATGTAAATAAATAAGCTTCATATAAGGCAGGATCAGACGCATGGGGGCTTAACGCGTAATAGAGAATTTCATTAATATAGAGTCCAGAAAAAAGGGAACTCGCTGTCAGTTGGTATGAAGGAGCATTCGTTTCAACTGATTGGACATAATAGCGTTCATAACGTTCACGAAGACTTATCCATAACGGAGTAAACTCTTGCAAAAGAGCTTGTTTTTTAGGAGTACGCCCTCCCTTGCAATAACATTGGAGGAGACCCAGTTCCCGTGTAAAAAAACTCACCCGAGCACTCGTATCTCCAGACCATTGCTTATGTAAAACCCAGGCTTCAATTGTCCTAATCATATCCAAGTTGTTTTAATATACGTTCGTCATCTGACCAACATGATTTTACCTTACACCAGCATTGTAAAAATACTTTTTTACCTAAAAGTTTTTCCATATCTACGCGTGCATTGGTAGCCATTTCTTTCAGCTTTTGTCCTTTATCACCGATGATCATCCGCTTATGATTGTCTTTTTCGACCAGAATCAACGCATGAATGCGCACTAATTTGCCTTCATCTTTGTAAGATTCAATATCTACAGTAACTGCATAAGGCAACTCTTTCCCGCAGAAACGAAAAATCTTTTCTCTCAATAATTCAGCACATAAAAAATTAGTGGATCGATCGGTTAATTGATCATCGGGAAACAAATGCGGTCCTTCAGGTAAATAAGTTTGCAATTTTTCCTGCAACTCCTCGACCTGTGTTCCGGCTTTTGCCGATACAGGAATAATGGCTGCGAATTGATACTTTTGATTCATATGCTCTATCCATGGCAATAATTGATCCTTGTCATCAATTTTATCTACCTTATTGATTACCAAAATACAAGGAACTTTCGCCTGCTTGACTAAATTCAAAACGTATTCGTCTTCTTCTTGCCAATGCGTTCCATCAACTAAGAAAGCAATCACATCCACATCACGCAAGACGCTAATTGCTGTTTTGTTCATCATGCGATTCATCGCTTTTTTCTTTCCATGATGAATACCCGGTGTATCAACATAAACGAATTGGTAATCACCTTCCGTACGTATCCCTAGAATACTATGGCGCGTTGTTTGAGGTTTTCTTGATGTAATACTCACCTTTTGCTCCATAATGCAATTAAGGAGTGTTGATTTACCTACATTAGGCCTGCCGACCAAAGCGATGTAACCGCAATAACTTGTCATCAAATTGATTCCTGTTTACTTTTAAATCATTTTATCAGCGACACCATAAAATATCTAGGTACAGGGGGACGTGTTACTTGATATTTCATTAAAAAACCAAGTATGCTGGGCGCTCTGCGAACAAAGGACAGTTCCAATGCCTGATTTAGTAACCACAAATGGCCATACTCAAGTTATCATTCCCCTAACCGTCTCACCTTACAGTCACCAAGAACTCCCTACAGTAACAGGAAGCCCCTTTAGTTATGAAGCGGGTACAGTATTATACGGTCATTATAATATGGAGTATCTCCTCCCGGTAGGTGATCGACTCAGATTAATTGCAAATTATCACCAAAAAACAGTACAACTCATGCTTTTTACGCATCAGTCATATTTAATCTAACTTCTTCCAGGCTATCGCCATTCTTCTTTGGTAGCCAATGTAATCAGTAAAATTCATCGCTACCGAATACGTTCAGCAAGTTACAGTCGTCCATTAACATCGTAACAGGAAAAAAACTGCACCTAGCTAATGAGTGCATTGACTCACTAAAAAAACTGTTAAAAAAAGAACGTCGTCTAAAATACCAAGGTCATGAAGGCCAGGAAAAGCTTCGCAGACAAGTCATTGCAATACTGGGAAATTGTTCCAATCAAAATCGCTTGTTAGCAGCATCACATCTTGTTTCTGAAGGATATCTAGGCAATTTTCTTTATGAAGCACACAAAGCAGCACAACATCACAGCTTCAATCGAGTCTATTCAGTATCTCGACACGATCAAATGGATTTTAGCGACATTATAAAACTCCATAGTAACTACTCACCCCTATACGCCACTGCGTGACGTACAGGGGTGAAAGAAACTGTACTCTAACGTTGATTGTTCAATGCCATAGCTACAGCAACCAAAGGATTTATTCCCTTATTTTGCATAGTTTGTAAATAACT
>JBOFJV010000312.1:0-2783 GCA_051657005.1 Legionella sp.
TACGGCTTACAACTTCCTTTGCCTACGCTTAACCATACGCGTTACCACATACAGCCCAAGGCTAAGTACGAAATGCGCTCGGTCGCGCTTTCCCGGTAGCACTTTCAGCTACTAGCGGTCGTGCACTTTCGTGGCGCACATTGAAATAGCTTTTAAAGAAACGAAAGAAATTTTAACTGATATTCCGACATTTCACCTCGCATTTAATATTTGCGCCCTTCATTTTACTGATGAGAAGTTTTTTCCTAAGTTGTATACGCTCATGGAACATTATTCGATTGATCCAAATCAAATTTTATTTGAAGTAACAGAACGCTATTTACTGGATGAACACAATGAAATTTTTATGAAGCGAATGCAAGAGCTTAGAAATACTGGATATTCATTAGCTGTAGACGATTATGGAACAGGTCACTCCAGCATTCGCTATTTACAGCATTTTCCATTTAACTATTTAAAAATTGATAAATTATTTATCCGCACAATCGGTACAAAAGCAATTACAGAAACATTGAATGATGCCATTATTCATTTAGCCAAAAAAATAAATATCACTATTATCGCTGAAGGAGTAGAAACTAATGAGCAAGTGAGTTATTTGTTACATAATGAAGTACGATACTTACAAGGATGGTATTTCTCAAAAGCCTTATCTATGCAACAATTAATGGACCTGCTAAAAGGAGAAAAAAATGAATAAGAATAAAATATTTTATTTCTTAATTCTTTTAAGTATTTCTTTTTCAAGCGTTGCTGAGCCCGTAGCCAATAGTACTTTTTGGCAATGCACCACCCATGATGCAACCGATATGCAATGGTCGGCTAAAAGCATTTATCAAAAAATAGCTCTAAATTTTGCATTCTTTCAATGCAAAAAAAACAGTAAAGCACCTAAGACTTGCAAAACGAGCAAAGTAAGCTGCGAAAAATACATTAATAGTCTTAATGTGACGCCTTCCTGGGTATGTACTGCCCTCGATAGACAAGCACTGGCTTGGAGAAGCAATCGTTATCCTAATCGTGATGATGCCGCATTAGCTGCCAAAGCATTTTGCAGACAAAACAGTGCCGTTCCAGGAACGTTCTATATCAATATGGTCACTTGTATCAACAAAAACGAGATTTAAAAAATATGGTTTATTGTGTTGGGCTTACGGGTGACATAGCGAGTGGGAAGACGACTGTTGCGGAACTTTTTTCACAATTAGAGATCGAAGTAATTCATGCAGATAAAATATCACGGATGGTTACTCAAAAAAATCAGCCTGCTTATATAAAGATTTCAAAACACTTTGGAAATAACATTATCCAAAAAGATAGGGAAATTAATCGAAGCTTATTAAGAGAGATTATCTTCGCTAACAAAGAAGAAAGAACTTGGCTGGAAAATCTATTGCACCCACTTATTCGCCAAGAAATTAAAAAAAGAGTTGATGCATGCACCACACCATATTGTATTGTGGAAATACCTCTTCTGATTACCAAACAAGCATACCCTTATATAAAACGAATTTTACTTATTAGAGCACCCGTCGCGACTCAAATATCTCGCATGATACGACGAGATCATTGCACTCAAGAACAAGCTCACGCCATTTTAGCGGCACAACCTGATTTAAATCGACGGTTAGAAAATACGGATGATGTGATCATCAATAATATAACCCATGATGAACTCGCCAAAAGAGTAAACACTTTACATCACCAATACCTTCAAGAAAGCAAACATTTTGCTTGAATCATGCTCTTAAGAAGTGGCATCGACAAGAAATTATCGTCATAATCCTATGCTTTTTATAGGAAAATCGTTAGGATATCGAATCAACTAAAGGGAATTGCGTATTACATGAAATTGATTACCTTAAATTTATGGGGAGGACATTTACGAAATCCTTTATTGAAGTTCATTAATCAACACAGTGAGGTTGATGTATTTTGTTTGCAAGAAGTCTACTGCAATTCCCATCGTTCTGTAGCTGAGGCGGATAGAGAACTTAGCTTTAATATTTTTTCCGATCTCCAAAAGCTACTCCCAAATCACTATGCTTTTTTTAAGCCTGCTGTTGAAAACATTTATGGAATAGCCATGTTATTAAAAAATAACATCGATATCTTAGGAGATGGAGATATCAACATTCATCAAAAACAGGTAATCCCCCCATTTTTAACCGAAGCTAAAAGTAGAGGATTAGGCAACTAGTGCCAATTTCTACCTTGGAGGAATTCCTCCCATAGCAGTATTTGGACGTTCATTGTTGTACGTCCATAACCATGGTGTCGCATGTAGTTGTACCTCAGCAATACTTTGAAATAAATATTGGCTTAACCAATCATCCCTAACCGTACGGTTATACCGTTCAATATAAGCATTTTGTTGTGGGTTTCCTGGTTGAATAAAAATCAATTGTATCTGATTTTTATCATCCCATTGCCCCAGCAACTTACTCATATATTCAGGGCCATTGTCACAACGTATTTGTCGCGGTTTACCACGCCATTCGATGATCTGATTAAGCGTCCGTACAACGCGCTCTGCTGGCAAAGATAGATCCACCTCAATAGCAAGACCTTCTCGGTTGAAATCATCAATCACGTTTAATAATCGATAGCTACGACCATCTTCTAATTGATCGTGCATAAAATCCATCGACCAACATTCGTTGATTACGGTTGGCACCGTCAATGCATCAGGCTTTTCTCTTATTAACCGTTTTTTCGGTTTTATCCGCATATTTAGTTCTAACTCACGATAGATTCGATAAACTCGTTTGTGATTCCAGATA
>JBOFJV010000313.1:0-13161 GCA_051657005.1 Legionella sp.
TTACAACTTCCTTTGCCTACGCTTAACCATACGCGTTACCACATACAGCCCAAGGCTAAGTACGAAATGCGCTCGGTCGCGCTTTCCCGGTAGAACTTTCAGCTACTAGCGGTCGTGCACTTTCGTGGCGCACTTTGAAATTATTATTTCATGCTTGCTGATGAACATTAAAGGAAAATTAAGGATGCAAATAAGCAAAAATTTGTTTATCAAATTGATTTTATTTATTTTTTCCAGTTAAGCCTTTTGGAGGCCACTTAGATTTAAAATAACTCAAATTATTGAGATACTGATTTTTGATAATACCAAGCAGCCAAAGCAGACAAACCTAAGACCAAAAGGATTACTGAGAGAGAAAGTGGCCCCTGCACTTTGCTCATGGCAATAAAACCACTAGTGAACGCCGCAGTTAAATCTTGCATACTCACATACAAAGCAGCCACCGTACCGGCAATATGAGGAAAATGATGAAATACGCCTGCAAACTCATTGATAAAAGTAAATCCTGCTCCGATACTAAATAAAGTAATAGGAATCATCACGCTAAGCACTTGCATGACACCTAAAAGAGCAAAACAAAGCATCATGCCTCCACCGCTGATCATGAGCATCACACCAACAAATCACATGTACGGTACGCCTTTTGACATTACCAATTGACTATTAATGATGCCACTAAGACAAACAGCTCCCGCAATAAAAATTGACAATTGACCATATTGTACTGGAGTTAACCCCATGACATTTTGAAATAAAAAAGGGGCAATTGCGAGGTAGGCAACAAAACCGGAACAGGCAAAACAAGCGCAAAGTGTATACCCTAAAAAATTTTGGACTTTAACAAAGCGTAATAATTAGCGCCAATCACCTTGATTCGAGTCGCCTCAGGATTCAGATTTTTATTCGTTTCAGGCAGAAACAGAACAATAATCCCCCAAAATACCAAACCTATAATTAATATAAATAAAAAGTTTGCTCGCCAGCCAAAATGCTCTTGAATAAATCCTCCCCAAAGAGGAGAAGCAACTAAAAGGAACGTGCTCACGATACCCACGTAAGAACCTATTGTGGACAAATAACGGTCGGTAAACAAATCCCGCACCAAAGAGCTGCCAACCGAGATGCACGAACCAATGCCAAATCCTTGTAAAAATCGTCCCAAAGTTAACACCATCACTGATGGAGCAATGAGACAAAGAAAACACCCCAACATACTGATAGCAATGCCATAAATCAGAGGCAGTCTACGACCTATTTTATCGGATAAAGGACCAAAAAAAGATGTGAACAACCAAGACCCAGCATAAAAAGAAACAGCGTGAACTGAATAGAGGATTCAGTACTGTGAAACGCTTTAGCAATAGCAGGTAATGATGGAACGTATTGGTCAATCGCGATTTGTACCAAGATCATCATCATTAAAATAGAAAAATAAATTATCGGTCGTACTTTTTGTACTATTTGCTCCTTATTTGCTCCATCTTGCATCAAAAATTCTTTCAATTTTTCTCCTTGCTCCAACAGAAGAAAGACACTCATTTGTTTTATCAGTGCTTGATTTAATAATTTTAGGTTACTTCCTTAAAGCAAGCAAATTTTACCCAAAATGAAACACTTAATCAGTATATTAAAAGAAGAGAACGTGTAGATATCCTCGGAGATATATAGACAATTTTATGAAGATCAGGCAAAATCTGCAAAAACTGCTCGATATTTACTAAAACATGAAAAAAGTTCTGGTTTTGCATGGACCAAATTTAAATCTCTTGGGAACTCGGGAACCTTCGGTTTATGGAGCTACAACATTAGAAGAAATTAATATTCGTTTAACCAAAGAGGCAACCCAAGCAGGATTTGCACTACAATATTCTCAAAGCAATTCCGAATCCGATTTAATCCAAGCAATCCACCAGGCCAGAATTGATAAAATAGACTACATAATTTTTAATCCAGCTGGATACACACATACGAGTGTGGCTCTAAGAGATGCTTTATGTGCTGTTGCAATCCCATTTATTGAAGTACATATCAGTAATATTTATTCCCGCGAAACTTTTCGTCACCATTCTTATTTTTCTGATATCGCTAAAGGTACTATCAGTGGCTTAGGTGTGCAAGGGTATTCGTTAGCATTAACATCAATTATTGAAAGAGAATCAAATAATGGACATTCGTAAAATCAGAAAATTAATCGAATTGCTGGAAGAAACTGGCATTTCAGAAATTGAAATTAAAGAAGGCGAGGAGTCTCTGAGATTAAGTCGCCACAGCACCGTATCTACTATGGAATCGCCTCAGGTTCATTACGTTTCTGCACCTCGTCCAGAGCCAATTCCTGCAGCCGCTCCATCTGTTGCTCAGGGTACAGCAGTACACCAAGAAAGTAAGCAGGCACCATCCATTGCTGCGGGTCATAAAATCCGCTCGCCAATGGTAGGGACCATGTATACTTCCCCATCGCCAGAAAGTCCTCCTTTTGTCACTGTAGGCCAAACAGTCAAAGCAGGTGATGTTTTGTGTATTGTTGAAGCAATGAAAATGTTTAATGAAATCGAAGCCGACCGTGCTGGTAAAGTCATAGAAATACTCGTTGGTAATGGAGAACCCATTGAATACGATCAGGTTCTTTTTGTCATAGAATAGAGGATGTGCCCATGCTCAGTAAAATTGTTATTGCCAACCGAGGTGAAATTGCGCTCCGAATCTTGCGTGCCTGCAAAGAGCTTGGCATTCAGACTGTAGCCGTACATTCAGATGTAGATAAAGATTTATTGCATGTACGCCTTGCTGATGAAACGGTGTGTATCGGTCCTGCTCCTGCACAAAAAAGCTACCTCAATATCCCAGCAATTATTTCTGCTGCTGAAATTACTGATGCCGTAGCCATTCATCCTGGTTATGGATTTCTTTCTGAAAATGCTGATTTTGCTGATATCGTAGAGCACAGCGGATTTTGCTTTATCGGCCCAAGAGGAGATACGATTCGCCTTATGGGGGATAAAGTATCTGCCATCCATGCCATGAAAGCAGCCGGTGTTCCTTGTGTTCCAGGTTCCGACGGCCCATTAGGTGATGCTGATCAGAAAAATTTAGAAATCGGCCGAAAAATTGGTTATCCCGTAATTATTAAAGCAGCTGGCGGTGGAGGCGGACGTGGCATGCGTGTGGTTCATAGCGAACCTCATCTCCTCAATGCAATCGCATTGACTCGCAGCGAAGCGAAAGCAGCATTTAATAATTCCGTGGTCTATATGGAAAAATTCCTTGAAAACCCTCGCCATGTTGAATTCCAAGTACTTGGCGATGGCAAAGGGAAAGCCATCCATTTAGGTGAGCGTGATTGCTCCATGCAAAGACGTCATCAAAAAGTGGTAGAAGAAGCTCCTGCTCCTGGAATCACTCCTGAATTGAGAAATAAGATTGGCGCCTCAGTAATCAAAGCATGCCAAGATCTGAAATATCGCGGCGCCGGCACTTTTGAGTTTTTGTATCAAGATGAATGTTTTTATTTCATTGAAATGAATACGCGGATTCAGGTAGAACATCCCGTAACTGAAATGATTACTGGAGTTGATTTAATCAAAGAGCAAATTAAAATTGCGAGCGATCTTCCATTGACGTTGACACAGGACGACATCAAACTGCGAGGCCATGCAATTGAATGCAGAATCAATGCCGAAGATGCGAAAACATTTATGCCTTGTCCAGGGATGATCAAATTATTACATCAACCCGGAGGACCAGGCGTTCGTTTTGACTCTCATATTTACAGCAGTTATACCGTTCCACCTAATTATGATTCAATGATCGGTAAACTGATTAGTTATGGTAAAACACGTGAGGAAGCAATTGCTCGCATGCGTAATGCGCTCGATGAAATCATTATTGATGGGATAAAAACCAATATTGAATTGCATCAACGTATTCTTCATGACCAGTCGTTTATCGCTGGTGTTACCAATATTCACTATCTCGAAAAAATGCTCAAGGGTTAATGCTGTGTGGTTTCAATTAAAAATAGAACATTGTCCTGGCCAAGAAGTAGAAATACTCAGTAATGAGCTGGAGGATTTTGGTGCATTATCCATTATGTTAACGGATAAAAATGACAATCCTGTACTCGAACCATTACCAGGAACTACACCTTTATGGCCTGAAGTAATTATTCAGGCCTTATTTACAGAGGTTTTTCAAGCGCAATACACTCGGGATCATTTAACCCAAACTCATCCTTCACTTACCTGCAGTCTTGAAGTTTTAGAAGATAAGGATTGGGAAAGAGCCTGGATGGATGATTTTAAACCGCAACGTTTTGGACAACGTTTATGGATCTGTCCTACATGGTCAACACCACCAGAACCCAATGCAGTTAATTTAATGCTAGACCCGGGTTTAGCTTTTGGTACAGGGACACATCCAACGACCTCTTTATGCTTAACGTGGTTAGAACAACACAACTTAATGAATCAATCGGTTATTGATTTTGGTTGTGGTTCTGGCATCCTTTCTTTAGCAGCCCTAAAATTAGGAGCAGCAAAAGTATATGCGGTTGATATTGATCCGCAAGCACTCCAAGCAACTCAAAACAATGTATTAGCGAACGGCCTGGATGAACACAATTTATTAATTAGTATGCCTGATAAGTTACATCAGCCCACAGATTTGATTATTGCAAATATCTTGTTGGCGCCCTTAATGACACTGAAAGAACGTTTTAAGCAATTACTCAACCACGAGGGAATGCTCGTCGTATCAGGAATTTTAGAAGAACAAGCGCCTGTACTGATAAAAGCTTATGAGAATCTTTTGACTCCGATGCATCAGGAAAACCTAAATGGATGGTCATTATTAGTCTTTGTGTAATGATTAGGACAGGAGCGGTGACGTTGTTGTTACTTGTCATTAAAAACCTGGGGGCAGCATAACGGAACCCGGGAGCAAATAAACCCGGGTTCCGCTGCGCTGCACCCAGGCTACAACTCTATGGTAATTATTCATGATCCAAGAACACAAACTTGCTACATTTAAACCGAAAATAGCCTTGATTAGTGTTTCTGATAAAATAGGCATCATTGAGTTAAGTAAAGTACTCCATCAACAAGGTATAGAACTTATTGCAACAGGTAATACCGCAGCATTAATCAAAGAGCATGATATGCCAGTTACAGAGGTCAGCGAATGTACTGGCTTTCCAGAAATGCTGAATGGCAGAGTAAAAACATTACATCCTGCAATTCACGCAGGTCTGCTGGCACGAAAAAAGCAAGATGAGAAAACCTTAAAAGAACATGCAATAAAGCCAATTGATTTGCTCATCATTAATTTATATCCCTTTGAACAAACCATAAGCCGACCAGACTGTAATTTTAATGATGCAATAGAAAATATTGATATTGGCGGTACAGCAATGATTCGCTCCGCGGCCAAAAACCATGCACACACCTTTGTAATCGTAAAACCCGAAGATTACTCCGAACTGACTCACTATGTAAAAACTCAAAAAGTGCCTGTAGATTGGGGATTCACTCTAGCGAAAAAAGCTTTTGCTCATACAGCAGCGTATGATGCAGCAATTACTAATTATCTCACCACCTTAGATGAACACTATACGCCTTGTGGCTTTCCTGACGTCCTTACGTGTCAATTTAATAAAATAACTGACTTGCGTTATGGCGAAAATCCACATCAACAAGCTGCATTCTATGTTGATAAAAATGCGACCGCAGGCTCTTTAGGAGCTGCTCAATTAATTCAAGGAAAGCAATTATCCTATAACAATATTTTAGATGCAGATGCTGCATTAGACTTGACTAAATCATTTTCTAGCGAAAAACCTGTTTGCGTGATTATCAAGCATGCAAATCCATGTATCGCCATCGGCGATACCCCGCTTAACGCTTATTTAAAAGCATTTCAATGTGACCAAACATCCGCATATGGCGGAATCATTGCGTTTAACAAAAAAATAGATGGAAACACAGCAAAAACCATACTTGAAAAACAATTTGTCGAAGTCGTGGTTGCTCCAGAAATTAGCGATGATGCGAAAGCAATTTTTGCCAGTAAAGAAAATATCCGTGTTTTAATCACTGAAAACTGGAAGCAAGACCACGCTTTTCGTTTAAGTATGAAAAAAGTTGATGGCGGGTTATTGGTACAAGAACATGATGCGCTTTCTCTAGGAGGCTATGAATTAAAGATCGTGACTCACAATAAGCCATCAGAACAGCAAATGAATGATTTATTGTTTGCCTGGCTGGCGGCAAAACATGTGAAATCAAATGCGATTGTCTATGCAAAAAATGCCGCAACAATTGGTATCGGAGGAGGTCAAACCAGTCGTGTTATGAGTGCGCGTATCGTTCTGTGGCAAGCAACAC
Source organism: Legionella sp. (assembly GCA_051657005.1). Classification (GTDB taxonomy): domain Bacteria; phylum Pseudomonadota; class Gammaproteobacteria; order Legionellales; family Legionellaceae; genus Legionella. The sequence continues at coordinate 6,381 of JBOFJV010000313.1, forward strand.
AAATGGGATTTGATGCGCATGGTGCAGTCATGGCTTCAGATGCATTTATTCCTTTTCCAGATACCGTTGAGATTGCTGCAGAAGCAGGAGTCGCCGCGATTATTCAACCAGGGGGTTCAATCAGAGACAATCAAATTATTGCCTGTGCTGAAGAACGAGGCATCATCATGGTCTTCACCGTAGTTCGTCATTTTAAACATTAAGATAAATACACTCCACCAATAAAGGAAATCCAAACATGCAGCAACGGTCTTGAATTTTATTTCAAGACCGTTGCTGCATTTGGGTACAAGATATTTTCCTTAAGTTGGCATCAGAAATTATCTTGAATCTTGGAAAAGCATCCTATGTGACTCGATTGGGTAGAAAAAAGGAAAATTGTTATTTTTTTGATATATGACACATGCAAAAAGGGGATTTAGGAATCATTGAACACTTAAAGATTAGGCTCTTGATTAATCAGAATAAACAAACCAAAATAAGACACCTCATAATTTGTCTCCAGGAGTTAGGATGACCCATGACCCAGAATTAAGCGAATTGTTGCAAGCAATCGCTCAAAAAAGTATGCAAATTATTTCTGATATAAAGGAAACCCCATTACATGTTTCCATGATAATCAACCAATATATTGAACTGACAGAACACTTTCAAAGTGTCATCAAGCTCCTTATCACTAACCCTGAAAGAATCTGGGAAATGCAAATTGCTTACTGGCAAGATGCTGTTCATTTGGCACAAATCCAATTACAGCATTGGCTTGAGGGAAAACCCATGCCTATCAATGATCCTCGTTTTAATGAAGATGACTGGCTGAATAATCCATTCTTTAATATGTTGACACAGCACTATCTCCTGGCAAGTCAGCACATGAATACTTTATTTGAACGAATGGATTATCCTGACAAAAATACGGCAAAACGCCTAAAGTTTTTTATGAAGCAATATTTAGATGCCCTATCTCCGGCCAACTTCATCCATACCAATCCACAGATTATGGATGAGACATTAAAGTCTCAAGGCAAAAATTTATTGCACGGGCTCCATAATTTACTGTCAGATCTGGAAGTGAAATCGTCACGACTCACAATAAAAATGACCGACACAGAAGCATTTAAAATCGGTGAAAACCTGGCAATTACTCCCGGCAAGGTAATTTTTCGTAACAGCATGATGGAATTAATTCAATACACTCCTAAAACACCACAAGTAAAATCAATTCCGTTACTCATCATTGCCCCGTGGATCAACAAATATTACATTTTGGATTTAAGCACACATAATTCACTTATTCGTTGGATAGTAGAGCAAGGAATCACTGTATTTGCTATTTCTTGGGTGAATCCTGATTCGAGTTTTGCACATAAAAGTTTATTCAATTATTTGGATGAAGGCCCATTAACCGCCATAAAAACGATAAAAAAACAGCTTAAAGTCGACCAAGTAAACACTATGGGCTTTTGTATTGGAGGAACCATCTTATCCATGATGCTTGCTTACAATAAATCCCATCAAGACAATTCAGTTCATAGTGCCACCTTTTTAGCATCCATGATCGACTTCAGTGATCCGGGTGATATTTCAGTGTTTATTGATGAACAGCAAATTACAAAACTCGAAGATGAAATGAAGTCTAAAGGCTATCTTGCTGGAAAGTTCATGGCATCGAGTTTCAATTCATTACGCGCAAATGACCTGATTTGGTCTTTTTTTATTAAAAACTACCTGCGCGGCAAAACCCCTGTTCCGTTCGATATATTGTACTGGAATTCAGACTCAACCAACATGCCAGCAACCATGCATTCACAATATTTAAGATGGATGTACTTACATAATGATTTAGTTAAACCCAATAAAATTCATCTCAACCACACACCAATCGATGTTCGTTTAATTGATATCCCTACGTTCTTTCTCTCGACAGAAAGAGATCATATAGCCCCGTGGAAAACGACCTATTTGGGTTTTCATCTCATGCAAGGTCCTAAACGCTTTGTTCTTGGAGGCTCAGGACATATCGCCGGAATTATCAATGCGCCTGATGCTAAAAAATACGGTTATAAAGTTAACCATCATGCTCCTTCTAGAGCAGAGAAATGGTTAGAACAAGCTACAGAACATCCAGGATCATGGTGGCCAGAATGGGGGACTTGGCTAAAGGAGCATTCAGGAAAATTGATCACCGCTCCCGATTTTAAAAAACTGCCTCTGAAACCATTAATGGATGCCCCAGGAAGTTACGTGTTAAAAAAGTAACGTAATCATTGCAAAAATGTACCCTGGGTGCAGCGCAGCAAAACCCAGGGCTCTGTGACGTGGTCAAGTAAAATTGACCACACCAGTTAGAACTCTGTTCTGCTTCACTTCGTTAACCTTGGACTTCAGTTGACACCATTATGTGTGTGCATTGATGAATGCTTTTTTCGCGCTAAGACGGCTAAAAGCGACACTTCAAAGTGAAATCTATCCTTGTTCTAATTCTTTTTCGATGGTGAAATAATCAATTTTTCCTGAAGGTAAAACAGGAATTTTACTTCCTGGAAAAATCTGGTTGGGAACAAGTAATTCTGAATAGCCTAACTCATGTATTTTCTTAACAAAACTGGTTTTATCTGCATGAGCTGCCTCGCTAAATAAAATGATTTGCTCTCCTTTTCTCGGGCTCTTTTGACTAACTGCTGCATGTAATAATTCGGGCCAAATTGATGCAGCAATACCCTCTACTGCGGTAAGGGAGACCATTTCACCTGCAATTTTTGCAAACCGTTTCGCACGCCCAGCAATCGTAATGAACCCCTCTTCATTCAGAGTCACGATGTCCCCAGTATCATGCCAGCCTTCTTGAGGGCTAATAACAGTCCCTGGCTCATCAAAAGAAAGATAGCCTTTCATCACATTAGGACCACGCAATATTAAACGTCCACCTTTAGCAATACCATCAACAGGTTGAATTCGGTACTCCATAAAAGGTAATAACATGCCCACACTTCCAGAAATGGAAGCCAAAGGACAATTCATCGAAATAACAGGGGCCGCTTCGGTTGCGCCATATCCTTCATAAATTTTAACACCAAAGTTGTCTATCCACTGTCTAATCGTTTCTGGTTTTACTTTCTCTGCGCCAGCAAAAATGTAACGAACACTACTAAAATCATGTCGCTCCGCGGCACGCGCATAGCCTGTTAAAAAAGTATCCGTACCAAACATAATGGTTGCCCCTGTTTGATAAACCAAACCTGGGATAATTTTATAGTGCAAAGGAGAGGGGTAAAAAAAGCAATTGATTCCCTGGATAAGTGGGAGAATAGCTCCAGCAGTTAATCCAAAACAATGAAAAATTGGCAGTGCATCAAAAAACTTATCTCGAGAAGAAAAATCCACCCGCGAAGTAAGTTGGCAGCAATTAGCAAGCAAATTCGAATGAGATAGAACAACACCTTTAGGAATACCCTCTGATCCCGAAGTGAATAAGATAACTCCTGCATCTTCTGGAGAAACCGCATTCCCAATGAGCTTATAAGCCAACGAAGGAAATAGACCTTTAAGTAATCCAGAAAGCTTATGGCTTAATTTAATCGTTTTTTTAAAATCTTCCAGAAAATAAACTTTTATCCCCATTTTCTGTACTTCTTCGATCAAATTTTCTAATTTTGCTGTGGCGATAAATTGGCTTGACGTATAGATGGTTTTGATTTCCGCCACTTTACAGGTGGAATATAAATTATGAAATCCTAAACTAAAATTAAGCATTGCAGGAATTCGGCGATACGCATGTAAAGCAAAAAAGGTAGCCATTCCCGCAATTGTTGTAGGCAACATGACACCGACATGCTCTCCTGCTTGAGTTTGTTTTTTAATTTGTCGACCTAAAATAAAACAACGCGCAATAAATTGTCCCGGTGTCAATGGCGTGCGATTTGCATCTTCAATTTTTGCACCGTTCCTTTTTCCTAATGCAACCCCTTGAATTAAAGCCTCAACCATTGGCATCGGATTAAAACTATTGGCAAACGACAATTCGCTAATTAAACGAAATAAACGGGTACTGACCTCGTTTCGATTAATCGACTTATTGGGGTCTTCAACAAAAGACTGGGATGGCAATACATGTAAAATAATTTTAGGAGATAAGCGAATTAAATTTTTGTCTTTGCTAATCGAAAAGATACTGTGTTGTGCGCCATCAATACGAATTGGAATAACTGAAGATCCTGCTTTTTGCAACACCATTCCAGGCCCATCAAAAACCTTTAAACTTTCCTCTTCGATTCTTATTCCCTGAGGAAAAATAACACAGCGCTTTCCCTCTCGGATCGCTTTAACCAAGGCTCTTGCTGCAAAAGCATTGGATGAATCAACAATAATCACATCAGCAAAAAGAGTCATCATCTTTAGCCAAAATTTTCCTGATGCGGTAGGAGGCAATGCAACAGTTAATCGCTCGGGCAAGAAAGCGGCAAGTAAAAGCAAATCGATTTTTGAGGTTCGGTTAGCAACAATTACCGAATTCGCTTCAGGCTGATAATGACCACGCACTTCCACCTTAAACCAATAAGATAATATTAGCTTAATCCCACTACGGATACGTTGCTTTTGTCTTTCCTTCCACGTAACTTGTTCCATGTTTCTAATTCTCATATAAAAAACTCGCTTTGGTTATACCCAATCACTGATTATTTTGCAAGATTGCAACGCATGGACGTGTATAATAGACTTCTCGATACCGTTAATTTTTTATGGACACTATCTTATGATCTGAATTCTTGATTGATTCTGGTTACCAAGTCACAAAAATAAATCCTATGAAATACCCAAGCCTTCATCATGTAAAAATTTCTTTTATTATTTTAGTCACATTATTTTTAATTATCTCGGCGTTTCTCTTTCAAAAATAGTCTATTGAAATCATTGACTGGATTGATCAACTGGGCTGGTTTGCACATGTTCTCTTTTTCATTATATATACTCTTGCGTCCATTATCTTCTTACCCACAATTGTCATTACACTCGCTGGCGGCGCTATTTTTGGCCCTTTCTTAGGTACATTGCTTAACTTATTTGGTGCAACATGTGGCGCTGCATTCTCTTTTTTAATTACAAGGCATTTAATTTATGATTGGTTTTCTGAAAAAAGAGTGCTCGCTTAAGTAAATTAATTGGCGAAGTAGATCAAAAGGGATGGATGATGGTGGCTCTATTGCGTTTATTTCCTATTATCCCTTTCAATATAGTCAATTATGGCTTTGGAATCACTGCGATAAAATTTCGTGCGTACCTTGTAACAACATTTATTTTTCTTATTCCCGCTGAAATTGTTTATACCTATTTGGGTTCTGCCGGAATGGGAGCGTTATTAAAGCAAGGCACTTTTTATCGGAACAGTGGGCTGCTCATGGCAGGCTTAGCCATCTTATTGTTGTGTCTTATCAAATTGTTTCACTTCAATCGATTTCGTTTTAAACGCTCAAAGAAGAAATTAATCGTTCAAGAAGTGGATGATTCACTGCAAAAGTAATGTCATCTAAAGACAGAATGGGACGAATTCCCTGTAACGAATTAGTTACGAAAACCCCATCGGCGTCTTTGATCATGGTTTTAGTCACAGAACACTCCATAGCACTTATACCTAATTGCTCAGCAAGTTTGAGAATTCTTGCGCGGGTAATACCAGGAAGCACTCCGTCCGCTATAAGAGGTGTCAACAAATATTCTTTTTGAATTAAAAATAAATTAGCGCATGTAGTTTCAGTTGCATGATGTTGTGTATTGAAAAATAAAGCATCATCAACACCTAAAGCAATGGCTTGGCGACGAGCAAGGATGGCTTCTAAATAATTAACCGATTTCACCTGGTATATCGGATTAGAGGCATCCCTTAGCCAGGGTACACTCAGCAATCGTAACGGATTCGTATCAACAGTATAATTAAAAGTGTGTAGCATTAACTGGCTAATTTGCCCTTGTGCTGCTAAACCTCTAGGAGCAGAACCACCACTTAAAATCGCTTTAATCCCACCATGATATAAATTATCTTGCTTTATTTTATAAAGCAAATGATCTAACCAATGTTCAAAAGACAGTTCAAAGGGAATACCAAACTTTTGTGCTGAGTCACTCAATCGTTGCCAATGCAAATCAGCACAACAAGGTTTTGCACTGTCTACTTTAAGCGTTTCAAATAAACCCTCACCTAAAAAGATGCGGTCATCATCAGGAAATGCAAAATTGTTTTCCCCTTCTCCAGTATGTACTCGTGTTCGGATCATAAATGGTTACTGCAGCCTCAATTCATCAGTGACGCAAAGAGTTCATTCCCCCATTGGGTTAATAGTCTCCAAAATCATCCAGTTCATCACGTAAACGTTTTTCATCTAACATATTTTCCAATCTTCTACGCGCATCCAGATCACGAGAAACAACCTCTGCCGCTTCTGCTTCAACATCCACTTCACCCTCAACTCAACGAAGTCTTCTCCTACCTCTACAATATCATCTTCATCTTCTTCAAACCAATCACTCATACCTTTCTCTCAATGAGTTATACCGTACATAATCCAAAATTCAGATCATAAAAAAACGGCTGTATACCTTATTTTTATTTTTTTGCCTAGCTTTAGCTGGTAGAGTTAACCAGTCACCTGACCAACCCCCAATTTAGAACCCATCGTGCACTACTAAGGCAATGGGCTCAAGACAATTTCATTACATACTCATACCTTATCAATCAGAACAATCGGTGTATTATTTTTGCATCTGGTAGTGGATGCTTCTTTACGAATAG
>JBOFJV010000314.1:0-3266 GCA_051657005.1 Legionella sp.
ACCTACCTTCTTATGCATGCTGACTGAATTAAAGCAAAGTGCTTTTAAGGCTTTAGCTTCATTGGGTAAGACCCTGGGAGCTTGGAAAGATGAAGTCGCCAGAATGTGGCGGTTTAGTAAATCAAATTGAATCACAGAAGGGTTTCATCGTAAAATGAAACTAATTCAGCGAAGAGCTTATGGTTTTAGAAAATTTGAAAATTACAGAGTGCGTGTTAAGGTGCTCTGTGGGTGATTAGAGCTGCCACCTTAAATGGGAAAGAGCCCTTCCTTTGCCTATGCTTAACCATACGCGTTACCACATACATCCCAAGGCTAAGTACGAAATGCGCTCGGTCGCGCTTTCACGGTAGCACTTTCAGCTACTAGCGGTCGTGCACTTTCGTGGCGCACTTTAATTTTTTTCTAAATATAGTTCGTTCACCCCTGTACGACACGCAGTGGCGTATATGTGTGATTAGTTACGGATTACATATCATTGCCCGAATCACTCTAGGTCCCATTCCTGGCATTCCAGCATGCATCACTTTTTTATTATCGATAAGCAATACATCGCCTTTTTTCCACACACATGATGAATAATAATTGCGCATTGATTGGGCAAGCTCTTTTACTTCTTTGGCATTAAAGCAACTGCCAACTTTCACTGTATCGAATGAAGACAGCCTGTTTTTTCTACTGGCTTTAAAATTATTCCATCGTGTATGCACCATTTTATATGCCTTTTTAGGTGAATTAAAAAAGGCAATAAAAGCAATTGCTGAAAACTCCACTGCGTTGAATATGGGCGTTGGCAATCGCCAAAAAAATCGATGCCAAAACCATGTCTTTCCTGTGTAATCCTTGATAAAACACTTTCTTAGTTCATAATTAAGGGTATTGATTTCAAACATATTTATTTGCAACGCTTTTTCTTTCGTAATAGGGTGCTCTAAAACACTAGGTTTATACATTAAAACAAACTGATCATCACCTTCACCTACAATTGGAAGATCGAAATGGGTGCAGATTTTAGTGACTGATTCTTTGGAGACCTGATAGCGTTCAGCAATTTCAGCAACAGACCATTTACACACGAAAAATGGACTGGATTCTAATTTTTTCTTTAATTCTTCATTTAATTGCTGGTAAATTTTTTCTGTATTGATCAAGCCTGTTTCACCACCTAAGACCGAAGGTTCAAGGCAGCAGAAAAAAATATAACCAGGAACATCTGCTGAATAATAATTTTCGGTATGAAAGCCACCTAAATAGAGTGTTCCGCCGGTCTTATACACTGAGTTGGTATGCAACACAAATTTAAGATTATCCACATGCGTTCGACCATTTTCAGACATCAATGCGTCGCTTATTCCGCGAAATTCATGGATACTTAAAATGACTTTTTCAAATTGTTCATCCGTTGTAATATTGAAGCCTCTTAGAAGAACAGCCCCATATTTGGCCATGTCATCAATAATCAGGCTGGAATTGGAAACCAGAAATTGTTGTAAAAATTCAAGATCCACCGAGTCATTTGCTTCAATCACGAGTGGCATTTCTTTTTCTTCTGATAAAACAAGCCGCTCTTCGGGGCGAAGACACCTGGTGGTAACGCCTTGATATTCCTTGTCCATACCTAAAAATTTCCTTATTTAATGCAGGTAAAAACTATAACATAAAAAATAAACTTCGAATAATCCAGCCTCGTTTCATCACAAAACATTGAAGCCACTCATCTTTGGAGAAAGAGGAGTGCAGGTCTTTTAAACGTTGATGGCTAATACAGAGTTTGATAAGCGTGCCTTTTGCTGATCATAAAAACCAGGCCATGCCTTAATAAATAACCTTAAGTTGAGTGCTTGGTGAACTGTTGCTCTAAAAACAGATGCATTGTCTGATAGAAATCAGACAATGCATCTGGATTAACACTTTAGCGCAGAAGAGGAGAGGTTCTCTTGTGCTGTTTCTGTCGGTGGTGCAGGCGGTGTATAAGTGTTTTCTTGCCACTTGTATTTTAGCCTCTGGAAACCATGCACTGCTGCATTGTATAAATCAGGTAAAATAGAGACAATTGCATCCAGAAAATCGGTAAAACCACCGCGATTCAAACCGTAAATGCAGCGATTAAATTCAGCGCCTTTTTTACTTAAGGCAATGGCCTCAGCTTTTTTAGTTTCAGCATCAGTTTCATCATCCTCTTTTTTAGCGAATAAGGTATGGGGATTAAAACAAAGTCGGTATTTCTCTTCATAGTCCTTTAATTTCTTAGTAAACTCTCCTTCGGTATCATCTGCAATGAGATGTCTTACTTGAGCATCTGTGAGCACAGGATAAAGCTCAGCCATCATATTATGGATTGAATCATTTTTGATTAAATCAGGGATGTAATCTTGACGCTCTTCAGGCCCTTCGCCTAAACTCCAATTGCATGCGCCAACCAACAAGGTTAATGCCTCATGATATTCAGCATAGGCTCTCGCTCGTTCATTAATATAGTAAATGATAGCAGCCCAGCCTATCCAGCCTAAAAAGCCCACTACAGGTAGAAATGATAAGGCTGAAGCGGTAATAGCAAAAGCAACACTGCCAATTATTTTTCGATCAATACTTTTTAATTGCTCTGACTTTTCTTGAAATAATGCAGTGCAGCGATTAAGAAAATCCGTATGGCTCGCATTGGTTGTATGAAAATGTTGTCCTTCTTTTACTGTAACAGCAAGCTTGTTTTGATCAGCTGCCTGAGCTCTTTTGGGCAGGGTAAAATATGTTTGTGATTCTATTTGCATGGCACTCAGATAACTATTAATCCGCAATTCAGGAATTGGCGTATAATCATCTTGTTCTTTTATCCCAAATTTCTCAAATACTGATGGCATTTTGTCGTACCAGTTATAAAAAAATGCATTATACATTTTATTTTGCATCATAGCAATCCTTAGTAGCTCAGATCACATTTCGACTATTCATTATTTTTTCAGGGTTTTCTCTTGTGTGGATACACTATAGCCTCCACCTAACGCCTTATTAAAGATTAATATTCGCTATTTGTTGCATCACCAAATTATGAAGAGCAACATTTTGCAGATAATTTAAATCTTCTTCAGAATGCAAAACAGTATCAAAATTGGAAGTTCCTTTTTCATAGGTATTTAGCTGGTAGAGTTAACCAGTCACCTGGCCAACCCCCCATTTAGAACCCATCGTGCCCTACTAAGGCAATGGGCTCAAGACAATTTCATTACATACTCATACCTTATCAATCAGAACAATCGGTGCATTATTTT
>JBOFJV010000315.1:0-1539 GCA_051657005.1 Legionella sp.
TTCAGTGAATTTTGAAATTTAACACAAAAAAACATGTCAAGTATTTTTTGATTTTTTTGATTTTTTTCAATTTTTTTCTAAATATAGTTCGTTCACCCCTGTACGACACGCAGTGGCGTATAGGGGTGAGTAGTTACAATATTTTTTAAGAAAATTTCCATTTCTCGAGCCGATTTACTCAACTCACCATAACCATAAGTTCCCGCTGAGCCACATAAGCTATGCACCGCTCGATGAAAGTCATTGAATCAATTCCAATCCAGGTGTTTCAGTTGGGCATGCCTTTGCATTTCAATGGTATGTATCAGCTCTGGAAGATTTTTAGTATACAAATCAAAAAGATCGTGTAATTTTTTCTGAATGTTCTCATCCATGATATTCCAACCAAGCATTTTTTGTTGATTATGCCAAAGTCATAGGATCAAAAGGTTTCCTAATCACATCTATTGCGCCCAAAGATTTGTATTCATCTATTGCGTTGCTTTGTATTTTAGCCGTCATAAATATCGCAGGAATCGTACCAAAATCAGGTATTTTCCGTAATGCACGTAAGGTTGTAGGCCCATCCATTTCTGGCATCATGACGTCCAACAACAGTAAATCCGGAGTATATTCTTTTGCCACTTCCAAAATTTTTAATCCATTCGCGCAATACTTCACTTCAAAACCTCCTATATCCTCCAAAGCAATTTGGGCAATAGCTCGAATGTCATCTTCGTCTTCAGCATATAAAATTCGTTTAAGTTCCTTGTCTGTCATTCTTTATCTCCTTTAATCAAGCATTTTAAAGAAGCCGTCTAATTGTATTGAGTAAAATTTCATTCGAAGAGCTTGATTTCGATAATGCTTGGCTCACATATTTCGAATAGTCTTTATTAAGATCTGTCGCAGAGAATACCAGAACTGGAGCATGATATTTTGATATCAGTGGTAATATTTCTATCCCATTTCCATCCGGCAATAGTAAATCCAAAATAATCAAATTATATTTATTTTTTGCCAACATCTCCTTGGCTTCATGAAAATTATTCGCTGTTGAAACGACCGCATGCTTTTCCAGGAGAACATCCAAAATTTATTGAGTATCTTTATTGTCTTCAATATGAAGTATGTGCGGCTTATTTTGAAAGCTTTTTTTCTGTACTTTATTAATTGCAATAATTAATTTATTAAAATCTATGGGCTTATCTAACCAATCAACAATAGATACAGCATCTCCGTTAGACAATTATTTTCCTGTTTGGGCAATAACTGAAAGTACAATGATGAGTAAATTCATTGTGCCCTCAGCAGCTCTTAATTCTCTTATAAATTAAACACCATCTTGATCCGGTAGAATTAAATCCAATAACAGCGCTTGATAATTGTGTTCTAGCTGGTAGAGTTAACCAGTCACCTGGCCAACCCCCAATTTAGAACCCATCGTGCACTACTAAGGCAATGGGCTCAAGACAATTTCATTACATACTCATACCTTATCAATCAGAACAATCGGTGTATTATTTTTGCATCTGGTAGTGGATGCTTCTTTACGAATAG
>JBOFJV010000316.1:0-12561 GCA_051657005.1 Legionella sp.
TAATATACTTCGACGATGTCCGATTAACTCATGATGAACTCTGCGTATATACGAGTATTTCTTGCGTACGCTCTTACTTTGACAATGACTACAACGTGCTAATCGGTTATAGCTTACATCTAATATTAATGGTTGATATCCGCTCACTTTGACTATGGAAAAGCCAGGTAAATTTAGGATAAGATTGTACTTCGGCACTTTAATCTCCTTTTATTCGCTAAATCAAGGACTTAGTCTAGACTAATTTGATTAAAGTGCCCCCTTAATTGGTGTAGAGCCATAAAATCAGATAGATAATAAATGGATCCATGCTTCAACCTGGTTAAGATTTTAATTATGTGACACAACCATTCACCCAATGGGCGCAACTTAAGAGAAATGACACAGCGCTATACACTACAACACTTTTTAAGTTGACGACATTAACTGCATATCCATCGGAACTTATTATTTATTGGAAAAATAATAAACGATCGCTTCTCATAATGGTATTTCCCTATGCATCCATCCCCATGATTCCCAATAACCGTTGTGCTTCCTCAATTAAGTGAGCATAGGCTTTTTGATATTGGCCCTCATCCCAAATATGCTCCACCTGCAATGTTCCATTCTTTAGACCGTGCTCATAGGCTGCCAAACCTATTAACAGGTGAGAAAACTTGATCTTTTTAAATGCACTTAAGGCTTCAAGCAAAGTCAGTCGCGTGATTTCAAAACCTGAAATGTCATCACCAAACTCCCCTTCTACCCCATTAAATTTTACGCTAAACCATTCATCTAAAGGCTGGCCTGTCATGATAAAACTGTGGGATATTTGTTATCCACCCAGCATTCGGGTATCTAAGTACTGTTGAATGGCGACACAAATCGCGTGTTCTTTTATATACGCCAAGGCCTCAGCAAATAATGGGGTTAATTCAAAGGTTACCACCTGGACTCGTGCACGTAATTCAATCATTGCCCTACGTGTAACGTGATTTTCTTCTTTTTTAATGTACTGATCGAGTTCTGTAATGATTTTTTGCAAATGAGCGTAGTTAGTTGCTTGAGTTGTTGCTTGTTTTTTTAACCCATTGCGTAATTCCCCAGGCAATAACGTGACATCCTGACTTGTAAACAGCTATTTTACTGCGCCATTAAAAGCCTGAGGACTCAATTGGTCATAAAATGCTGCTGCTTTTAAATAAAGATTAACTTGCTCTTCTTCTAAATGCTCCTCTAGCATTTTATGACGCAAATCATTAAGCGTGCCAGCATTCGCTATTTCCATCATCACGCCACCCGGTAAAAGATAAAAACCAAAGCGTGTGGCAAAACGAATTCGTCCCTGAGCATCAACACAAATTCTATCTACCGATTCATTGTGCAGTTTTCCACCCATTTGAATTTGAATGGGATATAATTGTGCTTCTGGAGGATGGTCGATATCCAGTTGATCTAAATGAAAAAGAGGTGCTTTATTGATTTTTTTAAATGGGCTTTTTGTGCTGTACTAAAATGTTCCCAAATCGCCGTTGTGTATTCATGAATTGGCTGTTTTAATCTCATTTGCCCCGGTGTTTTACCAAACTCAAACCAGGCACTTAATTGCTCATCCAGTTCCATGCCATAAAAATCAAATAAAATGTCAAAATACTGCTGATGTTCCATTCGGTATAAAACATCAGCATAGCGGAGTAATGTCGCTGCATAAGCCAGCTCTTGATAATGAACCAGCGCTTGTTTTTTAGACGTTACGTTGCCCGAAAGATTTTCAAGCGCAGTCATTAGCGCCACGATGATTGCTTGTATGACAAAAGGAATTGCCTCTTTATATTGAAGCAAAATGGGCCTGATATCGGTAAACATTTGCATCATGAACGCTCCTCATAATAACGCTTACCATAAACCACCGATTATTGTACAATAAGAACTAATTTCAAACCCTAAGAGAATATTATGACCATTGAAATCAATTCAACTAATGTAGCACAGAATGAATGGATCTGGGATTTTTTAGAGTCTCAGCGTCAATTAGGAAAATCACTTTGGTATCGAGGAGAAGAATTCAATTACGAAGAGAAATCGTTCACATTCCAACAAAAAGTTTTTGCCCGACAAAGAAAAGATCCCAAACGGGGTTATGCCTATGAAATGTTGTCTTCTGAATACCTCGGAAGGGGTGCTTTTGGAGCAATCTATCGCATTGCCTGTACGTTAAGTAGAGGAAAAACCGGAGATTTTCAAGCTAAAGATCAACACCGCGTAGCAAAATATCAGGATTCTGGTAATGCCTTATGTGAATTCCAATCCGCCCGTTTCACCGATCATTTGCATGTAAAAGTACCCAATCAAGGTTATATGGTGATGCGGGAAATGCCAGGAGAAATGTTATATCGCTTTTTGAATTCAACGTCCCTAACACGTGCAGAAAAATTGGAATTGACTAAAGCGTTACTTAACGCATTTAAAGAACAGGTTGTCGATAGAAATTTGACTCATAATGACCTTCATCAAGGCAATATCTTAATCCACGTGGATACACAAAGCGGACGCAAACAATTTATAATCAATGTAATTGATTATGGTTTAGCGATGTTCAATCCAACATTCCATTTAAATAAACCCTATTCCGATATTACTAACTTTTTATCGGACACTATAAAACAACTGTGGTATTCTGAATCTGATTTGCCTGCGCCTATCGCGCTATTATTTAGTAGCGATAGTTCTTCTTTACTGAATTATATAACCATCTTTAACGAAGCAGTTGCTTCACCGAGTCCTAAAGCGCAGAAACCATTGGATTCGATGCTCACCTATTTTAAAGAATTGGAAAAAACTCACTCAGAATTAGCAAAACAGTTAAAAAGTAATTTATTAGAGGCAGTAGAGCACTCCAGTGCGAATAATGTAGATCCTTTAAAAGAAGCCATACAACGTTGCCAAGAGCGTTTGTTGGCAGAGCAGATCAAACTGGATACGTTCCCCTACCCAATATTGAGTAACAATCCACAAAAACAACAGACATTTAATGAAATTTATGCTTATTTTCAGTCATTGGAAAACAAGGGCAAAGCATTGATGGCTACGTCGCAAAAAAGCGAAGGAGAACAACTTTGTGCTCTAGTGCAGCAGCTGCGAGAAAACACCTTTAATGCATCTTATCTTCCTGCTGAAGCGCAAAAACGTGCGTTAATTGAGTGCGGCAACACCTGCAAAAGACTGTTACAAGAAAATCAAAATTTACTCGATATTCATCGCAACAGTAATTACATCTGGGCTGAGGTAAGTGTCATTTTTTGCTCGCTTATCGTACTTTATCCTTTTGTTGCTGGAATTCATTATGCCGCAACCGGACGTTTTGCTTTCTTCACACAAACAGAATCAGCTCAAGGCGTGACGAAGATGGAAGAAGACTTTAATCGACTCAACGACATCGCCGTGTTTTAACGGCGATAACTCTTTTGAATTGCTCCTGAACATAGGACTATATTCTAACGTTTTGTATTATTGTTAACAGTTATGTTAATGATTGCCAATAATTTTGCTACTATATCGCTAATTATCATAATAAGAAGAAAAAAACATGGCATTAGCGCAACCGACAAATCCTTATTCAGCAGACACCGCATTACTCGATGGCAGATTGCGCCAAGCTCAATTGAAGATGCTTGCCATGCTCAAAGTAGTTGACTCAATATGCCTTAAACATGGTCTGGATTATTGGCTAGATGCAGGAACACTCCTAGGTGCCGTACGACATCAAGGATTTATTCCTTGGGATGATGATGTAGATATTGCCATGCCGCGCAGCAGTTACGAGAAGTTTTTACGTATTGCTCCAGCAGAAGTCCCTGAGTCCATGTGGCTGCAAACCATTCACAGCGATCCGGGTTATTTTAATATGGCGACCCCTCTAAAAATCAGAGATCGCTCCAGTCGCTTGATTGAAAAACACGAAAAAGGCGATGAACCCTATGTCCAAGGCATATTTATTGATGTTTTTGTCTATGATCGGATGCCTGTTGATCCCAAGCAACGAAAACGCTATAAGTTTTATGCTAAAAAGCTCTCTCGCTTATTAAGTACGAAATACAGCGCCGTTAACATTGGCCATTATGCAAATCTCTATAAAGCGATAGGCTCCGTCGTACCCAGAGCACTGCTCGAATCATCCTTGCAAAAAATCATCCAGCAGGCCAACGCCAGCAGCAGTCCTTACATTGGACGTGGATATAATTGTGTAGGAAGTAATTTAATAAAATACGATGAAATCTATCCTTTACAGCGTGTCAGCTTTGAAACGGCGGAGCTCAATATCCCCAAAAATGCAGAAGCATTTCTCATTCAAAAATATGGCTATTATTTAACATTACCACCTGAGAGCCAACGCACGATGAAGCACTGCAAGGAGTTGCTCCCTCACCTTGAGGAGCTCGTATAAAGTGAATCCCTGTATTTGATAACGGTTACAAAAAAAATCCTTTTGACAGATAATGACTCAATCTGATATAATTGTATTCAATATCAATGCAGCACCCATAAAGAGTCTTAGACGTATCATGGAAATCATTTCTTAAGTACGCCCTAAATTCAGGGCAATGACCGCAGTCGTCACACTACTGCCAGTTTAGTATACTTGAGAAAATAATGATGCATAAGCCAATTCAATTTAACGATCTCAACCTTTAGTTCCCCCATAAACTCTGTGTTCAAGACTTTAGTGATCGTATTTCCTTTGGCGATCGTATCGCGATTATTGGTCCTAATGGTTCTGGGAAATCCACATTACTTAAGTTATTTGCCCGATTAAATACTTCAATCGATGGTGTGATCTCTGTTCCTAAAGATCTGCGCATAGGCTACATCCCCCAAATCATAGAGGAATTTGATTCATTAAGCGGTGGCCAACGTTTTCAACAATTATTCACACAAACACTTGGATGTGATCCAGAGGTTTTGATGCTTGATGAGCCAACCAATCATCTGGATCGTGCAAATCGGCGTTCTTTGATGAGAATGCTGGCTGACTTTAAAGGAACCTTACTGATAGTGACCCATGATATTGAATTACTGCACTCTGTTGCGGAGACAATTTGGCATATTGATCATACTGCCGTACGAGTATTTACAGGTTGCTATGAGGACTATTTACGAGAAATCACTAGTGAACGCAGTGCACTTGATGGTGAATTAGATCATTTAGTCCGACAAAAAAAACAAGTACATGCGGATTTGATGAAAGAGCAGTCACGCGCCAAAAGCAGCCTAATTCGCGGTGAAAAACACATCCAACAAAGAACATGGCCTACTATTGTGTCACAAAGCAAAGCAAGAAGTGCTCAAGAAACTTCTGGACGAAAAAAGCGCGTTGACGCAGAAAAAACATGAGCTGTCACAACGTTTGTCCACGCTCTACCTGCCTGAAATCATCCATCCAAAATTTATTTTGAACGGTATTGAGACGAACCAAACGTTGGTTAGCATTCGTGAAGTGACCGTTGGTTATGTTGAAGGCAATCCCATTTTGCGTCAATTGAATTGCTCAATAAGAGCGCGAGAACGTAGTGCAATTCATGGAGCAAATGGCTCAGGAAAGTCAACATTAATCAAAGCCATTTTGCACGATCAATCCATCCTGAAGCATGGAGATTGGACTACCAATCATCTCAAGGAAATAGGATATCTCGACCAACATTACAGTACGTTGTCAGAAAACAAAACAGTTTGGGAATTCATGAGTTTTTTCTTGAAGGATAAAAACGATGCTGAAATTAGAAATGATCTGAATGATTTTTTATTTCGTAAAAACGAAGAAGTTCATGCATTCATTTCAACATTATCTGGAGGAGAGAAAGCCAGGCTTTGCCTGGCGCAAATCGCAGCAGTAACGCCAAAACTGCTTGTCTTGGACGAAATGACCAATAACCTGGATCGAGAAACACGAGCACATGTCATTCAAGTACTCAAAGAGTATCCAGGTGCACTGATTGTTATTTCACATGATGCTGATTTTTTGGCTGCCATCAAAATAACGAATGAATATGAGATCAAGAATGGGCTGCTCCAGGAAACCCTGTAATTTAAATGCTAAAACGAGTAAAAAAGATGAATAAAACAAACCTGTCACTCACTAAATTCTTTATCAATCTAATAAAACCATATACTTGGTATGTAATTGGATTACTTCTTACTGCAGCATATTGGGTAATGAATAACACGTTGTCTCCTTATGTTTTAAAACTCATTATCGATAAAGTAGCCGCTTTTTCGGGAGATAAACCAGCCATAGTGCACGCCATTCAACCTTATGTGTTTTTATACATCACATTATGGGTACTTATTGCCATCGACATGCGTTTATCCGATTGGATTCGTCTGAAATTGTTTCCTTATCTGCGTTATGATCTGGTCAATAATATGTTTGCCTATTTGAACCAACATTCACATCGCTTTTTCCAAAATAATTTTGCAGGAAGCTTATCCAATAAAATATCCGACATGACGTCAGGCACAATATCGATTTTTACAACAATTGATGATGCTTCAGCACAAGTGGTAGGGCTTGCTATTGCCATCATGAGCAGGTTGCTAATCCATCCAATATTTGCCCTAATTTTATTCGTATGGGCAATTTTTTTCCTGGGTGTAACGCTGATTTACTTCAAGTCCGTTCAGGATCTCTCGAATGTGTTTGCAACCAGTAAAACCACTTTAGTAGGTACAGTGGTCGATAGCGTCAGCAACATCATCAATTTGCGTCTCTTTTCCAGAGCAACTCATGAAAACCAATTAATTCAAAATGCGGCTCTGGATACGACCCATAAGGATCAAAGCATGCAATGGTCCATCATGAAAATGCGCATTTTTTTGGATGTAAGCATCATCGTGCTTATTGCGGCGAATCTGTATGTGTTAATCGTAATGTACAGCCAAGATAAAGTATCAATCTGTGATTTTAGTTTTATTATCTCCTTATCCATAAGTATTTTTTATAATCTCTGGTATCTTGCAAGCCAATTTGTACTTTTTGCTGAAGAACTTGGTAAATGCAAACAAGCATTGACGCTCATTTCTGAGCCTCATGAGATTACGGATAAACCCCATGCCAAACCATTAATCGTTTCAAAAGGACAAATTGAATTTAAAAACGTGACTTTTCATTATGATGAAGGAGCGCATCTTTTTAGAAAGAAATACATAGTGATTGCGCCGGGACAAAAGGTAGGTCTTGTAGGTTTATCCGGCTCAGGGAAAAGTTCTTTTGTGAATTTAATCTTACGGTTGTTTGATGTGTAATCTGGGGAAATTTCGATTGATAAACAAAACATTAGTGATGTTCCTCAAGAGTCATTGCGTGAAAACATTGCCATGATTCCGCAAGATGTCACCTTGTTTCATCGCACATTAATGGAGAATATCCGTTACGGTCGCATTGATGCAACCGATGCCGAAGTGATTGCTGCGTCTAAAAAAACACATTGCCATGAGTTTATTTCTCGTCTTCCGGAACAATACACTGCATTAGTCGGTGAGCGAGGCATCAAATTATCATGTGGACAACGACAGCGAATCGCTATTGCTCGCGCGATGTTAAAAAATGCGCCGATTTTAATTCTGGACGAAGCAACTTCCGCACTTGATTCAATGACTGAAAAATTAATTCAAGAGGGATTGCATCGATTAATGCAAAATCGCACAACCATAGTTATTGCGCATCGGTTTTCTACGTTATCAGAAATGGATAGAATTCTTGTGTTTGAAAAAGGACGGATTATTGAAGACGGCTCTCATGAAGAGTTGATCCAAACGCCAAGTCATTACAGCCGCATGTGGAAAATGCAAGCTGTGTGGTTCTTACCAGAATAGCACAAATGAAACCTTAGCGAAATTTTTTTTTGATGCCGTCCACGCAAGAGCGCTCGAACGAAGGATGTCAACTTAATCGATAATTGTAGCCTCGGTGCAGCGTAACGGAACCCGGGATTTTGAGTCACATAAATAAACCCTGGTTCCGCTACGCTGCACCCAGGATACGATACTAAGGCATAACGTAAATGGAGCTGACCTCTAACCTGCAACAGGTACTTTCAATTCGAACTTTCTAAAGCGACAGACGTTTTACTTTGTTGGTACTAGGTATTCATTTCATCGAGCGCACCATGGGATGCATTATCTTTTGCATTGATTGCTCTTTCTGTCCAGGCAGGTACACGAACCTACTTAAAAAGCTCCCTGTTTTCTCTTTGTGTTTTTTCAAAGAGTTCTTCTGCTTCCACAACATAAAGCTTGCAAAAACCGGTAATTTTCTCTTCTTCATCCACATATAACTCTAAAACAGCTTTTTGCGTTGCAATTTTATAATCCATTTTAGAGACTTTGACCACGGCCTCCAGTTTCTTTTTAGCCTCTTCGAGGCTTTCAAAAAATTCAATTTCATTACCTAATGAGTAAACACAAACCTGCTCATACATCATATCATGAAGTGGTTTCACCAAATAAGAACTTAGATCGAAAATCTGATTCCCTGTATTGGTATATGGATGGTTAACTATTGCATATAATTTTGTCATTTTGTTCCCTTAAGTCTAAATATTAAAGCAACTCGCTGAATCAAGCGAACAACACGCTTTGCTTGCATTTATACATTTTTGGTGAAATGAAAAGGACCTTATGTTCATTTGAAAAACAGCAATTACACCATATCCAATTTACTTAAATTTGTATATGAGTAATTTCTGCCATTTTATGAAGTACCACGTTAGAGTAAAACGCAACTCAATTGTGATTTATAAGTGAGCAAGTAAAAAATAAACAAACATTTTGAGTAATTTTTTCCTGATTATCTATACTGAAAAAGCAACCCTAAAAAATGATGATGCAGGATGCACTTTAGGGCTAGTAAAAAAGGAGTTTTTTATGAAAGTCAATTATTTAGTTACCTCTCTCATTTTAATACCGTTCTATGCGTTCAGCCAATCTCAAAATAACATCTCTCTTGTAACCATTTCACAAACACCGGAGAATAAAAATACCCAAGTGATTACTTACTCCAATGAAGCAGAACATTAAAAAAAAAAAAATACATCACTTACTCGCAGCAATGAGTACCCAACTCAAATTATTCGTATTGATAAAAACATAGAAAACCAGCAATTAACCTGCCCACAGGTTCATGAGCAGATCGATAAGATTTTCGTTGAACATATAGTCAATGAAAAATTTACTTATTCGATTTTTATTAGCTGTCGTTACAATTTCGAAACCAATTTAGCCATTCAATTTACGATTCAGAGTTATTTTGATCCACTTAACGATGAGGCAATTGCCTACCTGGAGTCGTACCTCAGTGAATACAATAATTCTGATTTATTAGGAACAAAATTTAAAATTGAATCGGCCAAATGACTCATTATTTCCTTGAATATTGCCGCTGGAATGAAAAAAAACTCAATAAACCTCCTTTTATTGAATACAGGAAGGACCGAAATAACGTCTATTTCAAAAGTAACTATGAGATGAGAACTAAATTGTATGCATATATTTACGATAATTTTTTCACCACCGATCCCAATAAAGTACTTCCTTTTTTAGACCGATGGATGTTTGATCATGCAGGATTGCTTTATCGTGCCATACTAAGGGACTCAAATTATGCTGAATTACAGCCTGAAAAAATCTTTCTCATGGATAATGAAGAATTATTTGTCTCCAGCCTGAAACAATACTTCATTCATTACTGTGAAAAAGATGACCATCATCGATGTTTAAACCCAACGTAGTGGACACAAGCCTGAGTGAGTAGCATGGTGAGATAACTTCACCATGACTCAATGATTATCCTAATACAGGTTCAAATACAGATACTTTTTTAGGTTTTAATAGGGATTGTTCTTCAACAAGTGCTTTATCGTTCACAACTTTGGTGACACATGCATCAGACCAAACATTTAAGGCGGTCTCCAGCATGTCAATTAAACCATAGAAAGGTAAAATAACCCCCATAAGAACAATAGGAACATTCATACTGGACAGCAAACTAATGCTTAAGAAAAAACATCCCATGGGCACTCCGGCATTACCAATCGCAGCAACCGTTGCAACGATAACCCATAAACCCATTGTGCCATAGGAAATTGGCATGCCGTGATTTTGCATTAAATAAATCACGGTAGCAAAGATAAAGGCGGCACAACCGTTCATATTGATGCTGGTGCACAGAGGTAAAACAAAACGACTGACAGATGGCTTTACCTGTAAATTATTTTCTATCGTATTCATGGTAACAGGGAGTGTCCCTACTGAAGATTTAGAGAAAAAAGCAACAGATAAAGCAGGAAGCATGGATCGCATCGCTACAAATGGCCGAATCTTATTCTTTCGTAGCCATAAAGGAAGTATGACAAAGCCTTGAATTAAATTCGCCAAGACAATAATGAGTAAATACTCACCAATTCCCTTAATGTCCATACCTGAGCGCAATTGCACTACGGTTGATGTAATAAAACCAAACAGCCCCAAAGGAATAATTGTAATAATCCATCTAGTCATTACTAAAAACATCCCATGAGCCCCGCGGAAAAAATGCGTAATGGTATTGCGAGATTCTTCATCAGGAATTTGACGTACAGCAATGCCAATCATAATACTCAAAAACAAGACCACCATAACTTGTTGTTCCAGGAATGGGGACAATAAGTTCGCAGGAATAATATTTGCCAAATAACCTAAATAACCTAAACTACTCGCTGATTGAGCGATATGAGTACTCAAATCCACTTGAACCGAGCTCGGTTGAATCACAAGATACAGTAAGCAACTAATCGCCGCAGCCACTACAGTTGTAGCAAAAGTATAACGAATCGTTCGTTGCCAAATTTTCCTCATCACCCCATCGGTGGTGTAATTAGCCAAAGTGACGATTATGGATAAAGAAATAATCGGCAAACTGATGCATTTGAATATTTTAATGAATAAATCAGAAATTAATAAACCGGTCTCTTTAAAAAAAGGAATATTAGACATCCCGCTAGCGATACCTAACCCAATCATCAGTGCATAAATTAAGGGCGTACTGAAAATTATTTTTTTCTGCTGTTGATGTGCTGCACACATTGTTTTTAATCCTTAAAAAATAAAGAAAAAATAAAAAATAGAAATGTTCGAATTAACAACAGCAGCAACAAGAAACTAATTTAAATTGAGAGAGAGTCGAGTGATGAGCGATTTGATAAGAGCAAATTAACATAAAAACCTTCATTTATGATTAAAAAATGAACGATGAGAGTATATTCTAACACATTCATCCCTAACGTCAAGAATTATTGAGGCTAAAGCAATTAATCAACCAATTCAATACAATTGATGTGTTGTTTTAAGCGAATAATGCGCCGATAAGCATCTTCAATCCGTTGCGGTTCAATTTTTTGTTGCAAGACTAAACTTTCAATTGCGCCAATGACTTGAGGCGCTGTAATCTTATCCAATTGATTCGCAAAGATTAACATATCAGCCCCCGCATTAATTGTCAGACATAATGCTTCCTCAAATGAATAATGATCCGTAATGGCTTGCATTTGCAAGTCATCTGCAATAATGACTCCGTCATAGCCTATAGTGTCACGAAGTAAGCTCGTTAAGATCTTATGAGACAATGTGGCAGGGAGTCCCTGGCGATCCAAATGTCTATTGACAACATGTGCCGTCATAATCATCACCGGTTGATGAATATCTCGAACTAATTGATAGTAAGGAGCTAATTCGTTCTGATTGAATGTGTTGGTCACATCAACAAACCCATGATGCGTATCCCCTACTGCACTTCCATGACCAGGAAAATGTTTGTAGCAACTGCCAATACCCTGATTTTGAAATACATCAACCCATGTTTTCGCTAAACGAACAACTTCATCGGGATCTGCTGAAAAACTACGCTGTAACGCACCAACGATTCCTTGATTGTCTTGTAAATCCAAATCAACAACCTGGGCAAAATTCAAATTAAATCCTAAAGATTTGAGCGTAAAAGCCATTTGACTTAATTCTGCGCGCAACGCTTCCGGGGATAATTGCGCCATATCCTGTGCGCTAATTGTTGGCATACACCCTTCAATATGGTCTAATCGATCAATAGCCCCCCCTTCATAGTCGATGGCTATCAATAACAACGCGCCATTGTTCTTATAAGTAATTTCTGAAGAATAATAATTCAGTTGATGCGTTAATCGTTTTATTTGAGCCTGATCGGTTAAATTTTTCCCGTATTCGCCTGTAGAAACGTATTGATCAAACAGCAAAACACCACCTAATCCATCTGAAGACAACCACTCAGCAACAGGGCTTTTACCATGAATCTCACAACCATCAAAACCCATAACCAGCATTTGACCAATTTTGTTTCTTAAAGTAATCATGATCCTCACCATCAACAAGATAAAGAAAAATTGTAACTACTCACCCCTATACGCCACTGCGTGACGTACAGGGGTGAAAGAAACTGTACTCTAACGTTGATTGTTCAATGCCATAGCTACAGCAACCAAAGGATTTATTCCCTTATTTTGCATAGTTTGTAAATAA
>JBOFJV010000317.1:0-14436 GCA_051657005.1 Legionella sp.
TACGGCTTACAACTTCCTTTGCCTACGCTTAACCATACGCGTTACCACATACAGCCCAAGGCTAAGTACGAAATGCGCTCGGTCGCGCTTTCCAGGTAGCACTTTCAGCTACTAGCGGTCGTGCACTTTCGTGGCGCACTCAGATAGTTTTTTTGCTGTAACTCAATGGCATTGAGCAAACCGGCTGCAACCACTATTGCAGTACCGTGTTGATCATCATGAAACACGGGGATATTTAATTGCTCAATTAAAGCTTGTTCGATTTCAAAACACTCAGGAGCTTTAATATCTTCTAAATTAATACCGCCAAAAGTAGGAGAAATACGTTTTGACGTAGCAATAAAAGCTTGAGGATCATGCGCATCAATTTCAATGTCAAAAACATCAATGTCTGCAAATCGCTTAAACAAAACAGCCTTACCTTCCATAACGGGTTTACTTGCAAGAGGACCAAGATCCCCAAAACCAAGGATTGCCGTACCATTTGTCATTACTGCCACTAAATTACCTTTATTGGTGTAACGATATGAATTTTCATGGTTTTCTGCTATAGCAATCACATGAGCGCCAACACCATGGGTGTACGCCAGAGACAAATCACTCTGAGAGTCAGTTAATTTGGTAATATGGACCACGAGTTTTCCCGGAGTAGGAAACTCATGATAATCCAAGGCACACTGCTTTAAAACTTCATTATCCAAAGTACTTGCTCTCTTAAATTAAAAACAAAACCTAAAGTAAGATCTTATCAGTTTTATCGATTATTATTTCAACTCCCAGATCTTTCCCAGCCCCATAAATACGGACATCTGACTATGAACTCCAAATCTAAGGTAAACAGCCATGTGATGATTAAGAGTTGAAACTATAATTGAAACATCAAGACCTTACAACCAACAAAAATTTACATTTTAGGCAGCAATCTGTCAATAAGCCATACTTCGAATGAAGCACAACGAAATAAAGCGCATCTGAGCTTTATTTATTCTCTTCTTTAGCAGATTGCGTAGAACGCTGGCTATAACGATCACGGAACTTCTGAACACGACCACCAGTATCTACTAATTTTTGCTTGCCTGTGTAAAAAGGATGACATTGTGAGCACACTTCAATGTTCAAATCTTTACACAAAGTTGAGCTGGTCTCAAACACCTCACCACAACTGCAAGTTACTTTAACTGTTTTATAATCTGGATGAACTGATGCTTTCATAATACTACTCTCTATAGTAAATGAGTATCGCCACCTGGACCTAATCTCCAAGCACCATACTCGACACAAATGACGAGGAACAATAGCAGAAAAATACATACAAAGCAATTTTTCTCCACAATCTTCTAAGCATAGCACAGTTTACAAATAACTCTATTGTGTGTAATCGCTCACGAGTAGTGAGAAATGTTGAATCTTGGTCGAACAGCCGCAGCTGAGTATCGTATCGATCCGGAATACGAGAAATCTTTTATGTGAAAGTTACAGTTTGGTCTATTATTAAAAACGGAACCTCATTAACTCGGAGCGATAATGAAAATGAAAAATATGGAACTCTATAAACTGGATACCCCCAATGATCTTGAAGCAAAAGACCGTCGCAAGATTGCAGAAGCATTGAATCCGTTGTTAGCAGATACTTTTGCATTATTTGTTAAAACCAAGAATTTTCATTGGCATATGTCTGGTCACCACTTTCGTGATTATCACCTCTTATTGGATGAACACAGTGAACAAATTTATGCGATGATTGATGTATTAGCAGAGCGTGTCCGCAAATTAGGTGAGCAAACCATTCATTCTATTGGCCAAATCAAAGAACTACAAACGCTAAAGGATGTGAATGAAGTACTACCCGCGGAAGAAATGCTCCAGAATCTATTGCATGATAATAAAGCATTTTTAAAACATATCAGAGCGGCGCATGAAGTGTGCGATAAACGCAATGACTTTGCGACAACAGGCCTTTTAGAAAATTACATCGATGAGACCGAACGACGCATTTGGTTTTTGTTTGAAACATTACAAAATAATTAGACACTGAGTCTCTTAAAAAGAACTGTAGCCTGGGTGCAGCAAAGCGAAACCAGGGGATCTGAGTCCTAATAAATCCTGGCTCTCAGATTCCACATCGTTACCCCAGACTAAATACTTCGAAGAAACGCCAGATTTGAGTCGCTTTGGCACGAAAAAAGTTCAGCAAGCGCAGCATACTACAGTATGTGAGCATTTTCGTGCCAAAACGGCCAAAGGTGGCGTTCCTTCCGCTCAGAGCTCTAACTCAACCCATACCGGTGCATGATCTGAAGGTCTTTCTGACTTACGTGGTTCCTTATCAATAACCGCTTGTCGACATAAAGTATTAAGCTCATTACTCAGTAAAACATGATCAATACGCAAACCACGATTACGTCTAAATGCAGCGGCACGATAATCCCACCAGCTAAATGCTTGTTCCGCTTGAGGGAAATTTCTAAAACTGTCGTGTAATCCAAGCTGAAGCAACTGCGTAAAAGCTTCTCGTTCTGCAGGACTGACCAAGACGGACCCTACACATTCCAAAGGATCATGAACATCACGATCTTCAGGAGCAATATTAAAATCGCCCACAACTGCCACTTTAGGATAAATACTCATTTGTTGTTGAATGAATAAAGTCACCTTTTGTAACCAATTCAATTTGTATTGATATTTATCTGAGGTAAGCTCTGAACCATTGGGTACGTACAAATTGATCAAGCGAATTCCTGCAACTGTTACTACCAAAATACGTCGTTGAGGATCATCCAAACATGGAATATCAGTAAGCACATCCGTAACAGGATGCCGACTAATTATGGCAACACCGTTGTAAGTTTTTTGTCCTGAAAAAACAATATGGTAGCCTTTTTCAGTAAACGCCGACGCAGGGAAGTTTTCATCTACCAATTTCGTTTCCTGCAGAGCAAGCACATCCATATCCGAATAATCCAACCAATCTAAAACTTGATCGAGTCGAATCTTTAATGAATTCACATTCCAACTGGCTAACTTAAACACACAAATCTCCTTTATATTCAATTAATAAAGGAGCATGATCAGAAAAACGCGGCTCACGAAAAATAGAGCTGTTGACGACACTTTCAATAAGTCCTGGAGTAACCACTTGATAATCAATTCTCCACCCTACATTTTTTTCCCAAGCGCGTCCTCGAAAAGACCACCAAGTGTACTGTTCTTCTTCCTGGTTATGTACTCTAAACGCATCGACAAAACCAATTGTGCCAAATAATTCATCCATCCATGCACGCTCTTCGGGTAAAAAACCGGAGTTTTTCTGATTGCCACGCCAATTTTTTAAGTCTATTTTTTTATGCGCAATATTATAATCACCACATACAATCAATTCGCGTCCCTCATTTTTTAATTGCAGCAAATGTTTGGCAAATTGTTCTAAAAAGCGATATTTCACTTCTTGTCGTTCATCCCCACTCGTACCAGACGGTAAGTATAGAGACACGATACTGAATTTAGGGTAATCAAATTGAAGGTAACGTCCTTCATTATCGCAATAATCAAATCCTATCCCTTTAATCACTTGAATTGGCTTATGACGCGCATATATGGCAACACCGCTGTATCCTTTTTTCTGTGCTGAATAATAGTCACAAAAATAATCACGAGGGTAATACATCTCTTCAGGGATTAATTGATCCGGCTGTGCTTTCGTTTCCTGGATGCATACAAAATCAAAATCCTGTGTTGCGAGCCATTCGTAAAATCCATTACGTGCCGCAGCACGAATTCCATTGGCATTAAAACTAATTACTTTCATTTTTATCACTCAATCTAAGGGAAGTTCGAGCCAAACGCTCACCTAAATGTTTCGCTAAATTAATTTCATCATGACTGAGAGGATGATCATTGGCTACACCAGAAACATGAGTCACTCCATAAGGTGTCCCTCCGCTCACCGTATCATTGAGTGATGGTTCAGAATAAGGCACACCTAATAAGATCATGCCGTGATGTAACAAAGGCAACATCATGCTGAGCAAAGTAGTTTCTTGACCACCATGCATACTGGCAGAAGAAGAAAAAACACACGCGGGTTTGTTTATCAAATCACCAGCTAACCATAATGAAGAAGTTCCATCCAGAAAATACTTTAACGGAGCAGCCATATTTCCAAAACGAGTTGGACTTCCTACAGCAAGTCCATGACAATGACGTAAATCATCCAAAGTGACATAAGGTGCGCCACTATCAGGGACTGTTTTATCAACAGATTCACACGTTGTTGAAACTTGAGGAACTGTGCGTAAACGTGCTTCCATACCAGCTCGCTCTACTCCGCGTGCGATGTATTGCGCCAATTGAGCTACAGAACCGGTACGTGAATAATATAAAACCAAAATATATGGTTCAGTCATCAATGAACTCCACTACTAAAAATTATATTGAAACGTTAATTGAGCTTCTAATTTCTGTTCAATAAATTGAATTCGTCGGTGTAAAGAGCCTCCTTTCTCTGGTTTCAACGCGTTCAAAGCATCAACAATCTCATCAGCTGACTCATAATAATTCGTACTTGAAATATTGGCGATGATTTTACTCACTGCATCGACATGATGTCTATTCCAATGTCCTGAAATTACCCTACCAATGAAAGAACCTAATAAAAAATCCTCTTTAGTATAATCCATAAGCAACGCTTTGATTTTTCTTTTATTGGAGCCCACTTCTGCTGTATTCCATATTTGCTGGTATGACTCTGGAAAATCTCGAGGCGTATTGTTCCAGCAGCAAAAAAATGAACTGTCTGAGCGGCCACTTTCTTTACTTTGTGAGAAAGAAAAATGAGATTTCGTATAGGTAGCAGTGTCATCAACATGAAGTTCACTATTGGAACTGCCAACCGCTTCATTATCCAGTGCAGGAATCGAAGGGGTTTGCGATCTTATTGTGTTCTCTTCTTGAGCAACAACCACTTTTATTGGAACACTCTCGGATTCCTTTTTGAATGCCATTCGATTGTTTAACATGTCAGGATTAATGGTTTCAGCCACCAGCAATGCCTTATCAATGCCATCTTGGTGCGGATGATGCTCTATAGTCACTCGAGACATATCTCGAACTGTTTGCTGATAATTAGCATCGATAAAATGAGTCTTTTCATCTTTTGTCTCATGCGTGCTTTTAAGTACAGCGAGCGTAGTGACTTGTTCCCCATTATAATGGTGCAAACGTAATGTAACATTTGGTGGTTTCAATACGCCAAACGTTTCATAAAATTTGGCTAAACCTTATAAAATGTCCTTACGATCATCATAAAAATCAAATACGATTTCTTCATCAGGATATTCGTTGGCCTTTTTTGCATTTGAGCATACAAAACGGTCGCTTTAGTTTCATCAAATAACCATTGGGCATGCTCAATTTCAACATTGGGATCTTTAAGTGCTTCTAAGGCGCGCTTAAAACTGGTTCCATACGGCAAATTTCCATAAAGATCGGCTAAGAGAAATGGATCTAATTCTGCATTGAGATATTCTGCTACTTTTTGAATGGCAGGAAAACAAGAACCTATTGTGAGTAAACCATGCCGCCGATCGAACTTATATGTATTCGCATCATCCGATCGTTTCGACTGTCGATTGGATCCAACCAGAGCAATCGTCTTTCTGTATAAATAATTTTCCTCTTTAATCGCATTCAAAAACGTCGCATTTGCAGCAATGACATCTTTTGCAGATGAATGCACGTATTTGTTATGAAATAAAGACCCATCAAAATCAAATGAAAGAACGCTAATTGTCATAAAATAGCTCCCTTATTTGTTTGACGCTTCATTATACCAAGTAAAAATGAGATGTCGCGAGATTTCTGGATCCCGAGAACAAGTCGCAGAATGGAGAGGATGGGTATTCGGAAGCGTCAACTTAATAGAGAATCGTAGCCTGGGGACGCGCGCAGCGGAACCCTGGGTTCTGAGTCAAATCAATAAACCCTGGTTCCGCTACGCGTCCCCCAGGCTACGATTGTAAGGTATCGCCATTAACCTTAAGATTAAAGAATATAACGAGCGAGATCCTCATCAGCAACCAACTGACCGAGATTTTTTTCCACATATGCCTTATCTACGTGAACAGATTCTCCCGATTTGTCAGTAGCCTCAAATGAAACCACTTCCAACAAACGCTCCATGACGGTATATAATCGGCGTGCACCAATATTTTCCATACGTTCATTGACTTGCCATGCTACTTCAGCAATACGTCTAATTCCTGATTCATCAAAAGTGAGCGTTAAACCTTCTGTAGCCATTAATGCACTGTATTGTAGCGTTAATGACGCAGTAGGCTCTGTAAGAATACGCACAAAATCATCAACAGAAAGTGCTGATAATTCGACACGGATTGGAAGACGACCTTGTAACTCAGCAATCAAATCAGAAGGCTTGGCCACATGGAATGCGCCAGATGCAATAAATAAAATATGATCAGATTTAATCATACCGTATTTGGTCGTCACGGTTGTTCCTTCGACCAGCGGTAATAAATCACGTTGCACGCCCTCGCGAGAAACATCGCCCCCACTTACACTTTCAGCGCGTTTTGCTACCTTATCCAATTCATCAATAAAGACAATGCCATTTTGTTCTACATTTTCTATAGCACGTGTTTTTATATCATCGTCATTAATCAGTTTTGCTGCTTCTTCTTCACGCAATATTTGCATTGCCTTAGCAATAGTCATTTTGCGTGTTTTGGTACGATGACTACCTACTTGTTGAAACATAGACTGCAACTGGCTGGTCATTTCTTCCATGCCCGGAGGAGCCATAATCTCGATACCGATTGGGGTTGCTGAAATTTCAATTTCAATTTCATTGTCATCGATCGTTCCTTCACGCAATTGCTTGCGAAATACCTGTCGAGCAGTACTGTCTTTTTCTCCTGGTGTTAAACTACCACGTGCTGGTGGAAGTAATACATCGAGAATTCGCTCTTCTGCTGCATCTTCAGCCAAGTGCTCTACTTTTTTCATCGCATATTCACGCTCTTGCTTTACCGCAATATCCGCCAAATCACGAAGAATGGAATCCACGTCACGTCCAACATAGCCCACTTCGGTGAACTTTGTTGCTTCCACTTTAATAAAAGGAGCGCGTGCTAATTTAGCTAAACGACGAGCAATTTCTGTTTTTCCTACCCCAGTTGGCCCAATCATGAGAATATTTTTAGGCATAATTTCATTACGTAAAACGGGGGCTTTTATTTTCATTCGTCGCCAACGATTACGTAATGCAATAGCTACTGCTCTTTTTGCATCGTCTTGCCCAATAATGTATTTATCGAGTTCTTGAACAATCTCGCGCGGAGTCATCACCTCTAGAATCATTTCGCGAGAAGATATTGCCATATGATTATTTGTCGCCATTATTTAATTCTTCTATGGTTAAATGGTTATTGGTATAAATACAGATATCACCTGCTATAGACAATGCTTTGCGCACTATTTCGGCGGCAGATAATTTTGTATTTTCCAGTAAGGCTCGTGCTGCGGCCTGTGCAAAAGGCCCACCCGAACCAATTGCAATTAAACTGTGTTCAGGCTCTATGACATCGCCATTACCTGTAATAATTAAGGATGATTTGACATCTGCTACAGCCAAAACGGCTTCAAGCCGACGTAACATTCTGTCCGTGCGCCAATCTTTAGCAAGCTCAACTGCCGCGCGTACCAAATGGCCTTGATGCATTTCTAACTTGCTCTCAAATCGTTCAAAAAGGGTAAACGCGTCGGCGGTACCTCCAGCAAAGCCAGCAATGACCTGATCTTTGTAAAGTCGACGTACTTTACGTGCATTCCCCTTCATCACCGTATTGCCTAAGGTTACCTGGCCATCACCACCTATCACTACCTGATTTCCACGTCTTACTGAAAGTATGGTTGTTCCACGAAATTGTTCCAAAATGAAATCCTCAAATCAAACATGAACACCATACATGAGGGTGATTGATAAAAAAACAAGGGGCAAGTACAAAGAATTTGAGGACTATAACAGTACCTTGCACAGAAGAACGCAGACAACAATCAGATTAAAAAAGAAACGCCTTGCGATAGACTTGCTAATCCAAGGTGCTCAGCAATACTTTGGCCCACATCAGCAAACGTATCGCGACGCCCAATAAAACGGCCATTGAGACTTGGACCATAAACTAATACTGGGATATGTTCTCGCGTGTGATCGGAACCAGGAAAAGTAGGATCGCAACCATGATCGGCAGCGATAACAACAAGATCATCAGGTTTTAATAACGCATCAAGCTCAGGAAGACGTGCATCAAACTCTTCAAGTGCATGTGCATAACCAATCACATCGCGTCGATGGCCATAAGACGAATCAAAATCGACAAAATTAGTAAAAATCAAGCTGCCTTCAGGAGCAGTCTTCATTGTTTCCAAAGTTGCATCAAACAAAGCCATATTTCCATCGGCCTTAATAGTTTGGGTGATGCCTTGATGCGCATAAATATCAGCAATTTTCCCCAGAGCGATCACTTCACGCCCAGCATCCTTCAAATAATCAAGTAATGTTTTAGCAGGAGGGAAGGTTGCATAGTCCTTGCGATTTCCAGTCCGTTTAAAAGCGCCAGGTTGCCCAATAAATGGGCGAGCAATCACACGCCCAATTTGATATTCATCGACAAGATCACGCGCTATCTCGCAAATGTCATATAAACGTTGTAAACCAAAATGTGTTTCATGTGCCGCAATTTGAAACACACTGTCTGCGGAAGTATAAACGATCGGTTTGCCACTGCGAATGTGCTCTTCACCTAACTCATCAAGAATAGTAGTCCCGGAGGCATGCTTTTCACCAAGTACTCCAGGCACTCCTGTTCGTTTAATAAATTCATCAATTAATTTCTTTGGAAAGCAAAAAGGTTGCTCAGGAAAATAACCCCATTCAAAAGTAACGGGAACTCCAGCCAACTCCCAATGGCCACTAGGAGTATCTTTTCCTAAACTTTTCTCCACAGCGTAGCCGTAATAACCAACAGGGTCAGAAAAAGCAGACAAATCGACAAAGCGCAATCCACTACTGGCTACAGCCGCATGATAAATTCCCAGTTTCGCTAAATTTGGCAACGTTAATGGCCCATGACGTAGTCCTTGTCGTTCGCCTTCACCTCGCTCACATACCTCATGGATATGAACAAAAGTATTAGCGCCGGCATCACCATAGCGATGAGCATCAAGACTGGCACCTATGCCAAAGGAATCCATAAGTAATATACACACTCTCCCTGTCATCTTAGTCCTCAATTTGTTGGCAACGCGTTTCCTTTAAGCCTACAAGCATAAGAAAAGCAATAAATAAACCTGCGGGTAAAATAATTGCCGCATGCTGATAAGCACTGAGCAAATAAACTGGGGTACCATTAACCATCTGCATTCCTGCATGATTTGTTAATAAGTTACTGAATAGATTTTGATAAATAATATAGCCACCCTGAGTTAATATCGAAACAACACTCACCGCAGTCGCAGTCATTGCCGGTGGACTACTTTCAGCAACCAAGGCATAGCTGATGACCTGAGCTGATGTAAAGAAACCCAATAAGAAAAATAAGAAAGCCATTACGCTATAAGAAACAGGGAAATAAAGAACTGCAAGCAAAGTCACTAATGAAGCAATCACACCTATTTTCATAGGCAGAATGCGTACGCCCATTTTGTCTGATACCCAACCGACCAGAGGAGAACCAATGATCGAGCCTAAGAACAACATACCATTCACCATGGAGGCTTGTGCTGAAGTAATCTCCAAACGTTGCACCAGATACAAAGTTCCCATCATCGCGCCAAACACCGCGATCGCCATATTCATTAAACTGGCAAAAAAAGCCGCACGTATGTATTGAGTATTAAAATAGGCTTTTTTCGCTGCAGAAATCACATTTATTGGTTTTGTTGCATGTTTAATAGCAACTTTAGGTCTTTCTTTGATGCAAAAAAACATCACAATCAACATCGCCATGCCCAACATGCCCACGTCTTGTACTGCTTGACGCCATCCGACCAAAAGCACGAGCTTCGTAAGTGGATACTGTGCCAACATCCCCCCAGCCATTGCCATAGTCACAATCGCCCCAGTCACTAAAGCCATGCGTTGTGGTGGAAACCAATGTGATGCCAAACGCACAGGACCTAAGAAACAAAACGCACTGCCAATACCGGTAATGAAACGACAAAACAACGCTATGTAAAAAGAATGGGCATACGCCAAAAGAAAAGTACTCGCCACACACAAAAACATGGCAATAAGTAGCGTATTTTTAATCGAAAAACGATCCAGCACCATTCCAGCAACAAAAAGAAATATCACATTAGAGAGGTAATAAATGCTGGATAACAAGGCCATTCTGTCCGCTTGGATTTGGTAATCTTGCATAATATGGGCCGCGATGGATGCAAACATATTCCCCTGAATAAACTCATAAAAAAAGAATAATGTTGCGGCAAAACACACCATCCAGGGTAACAATGATGATTTAATATCATTATATCCTTGAAAGTCATCCACCATTTGCATAGTTACTCCTAAGCTTAGCGCTTGCAATACGTTTCGCGGGTCATTAATACGGCTACCAAAGCTGCGATTGCAGTTATTGGGAACATCCACATGGCAAATTGAAAATCAGCAACGCTGTAATTCGTCACTCCAGCACCGGCATGATGTGCGATTAACCAACCAAACAATATTTGTCCCACACCGCCGCCACCCATAATAATCACCGAAGCAATACCTGTAGCTGCACCAGTGTATTCAGCAGAGTTACTTTCAGCAACCAAAGGATAGGAAATAACCTGTGTGCTCGTAAAAAAACCTAGTGCAAAAAAGATAATACTCAGAGTCATTTGAGATAACGTAATGTCCAAAAAGAGTGGCACCATAGTAATCAGTGTTGCAATAGCACCCACAATCATTAACGGCTTACGACGACCTTGCGAATCGGACAACCACCCAGCCAAAGGACATCCAATCACACTGCCAATAAAAATTAGACTCACGACACTGCTCGCCGCCATATCGGGTAAATGATGCACCACTTGCAGGTAGCTAGCACCCCATAAAGCACATAAGACCATGATGGGTAAATTAATAAAAGAAGTATAAAACCCTGCCAGCCAATTTTGTGAATTTGCTAATGCTTTAACGAATTCAGCAAACACATTTCCTTGATTCGTACGCGTTTTCAACGGTGAATCATTCGGTTTATCACGCGCAACCCAATAAATCCAAAGCAATAACGCAGCACCAACCGCCCCATCAATTAATAATGCATTGCGCCATCCAAACAATTCATAAAGATAAGCAAAAGGAGTATGCGCCATCATGCCGCCAACAAACGCCATTGTCACAAGTGAACCAATGACCAGCGCCTGTCGTCTTGGCGGAAACCAATGCGATACCAAAACCACACAGGATAAAAAGCAAAAAGCATTGCCTATTCCCGAGAGAAAATGATAAAAAGAAGCCAAAATGAATGAATCAGTCAACGCAAATCCCACGGTACCAAGAACACAAACCAACATGGCACTTAAAATCACCGTGCGCGTAGAAAAACGATCGATAATGACACCTGCAGGAAGAAGAAACAGAATATCTGCCCATAAATACGCGCTGGACATCCAACTTAATTGAGCCGCATCAATATGAAATTCGTCACGTAAAGGTTGGTTAATCACATCAAAAATATTGAGTTGAAAAAACTCATATAAAAAAAACAATCCGGCAGAAAGGCATACAACCCAGGCCATCAGGTCACCACGAGGCACAAATGCTCTCGAATCTAATGCAGCAGATTGCGACACAGTTACTCCTTAGTGGCTTAAAAATTGCGCCATATTATATCAAAACTCCAGAAAGATTGGTATATTTATTGAACAACAATCTTTCAAAAAATGTGCGCCTGAAGCAAATGCTTTATTCTCGACATACTTCTTCGCCCTGACTCCGCTCAAATATCTCTGTTGAGAGCTTCCCCCCCCCACAAGTGAAAACAGGGACACGCATTAATAGAAATGGCTTATCGCCAGCATAAACACGTTGTATTAAGTTCATCTTGTTGCGTAACACCGGTGATATATCATTCATATGCGAAGGCGTAACAGCGAGATAATTGACGCGTTTATTTTTTAATAATTGACAAATGGCTTTATCGCTAAAAGCAAATTGTGCCCGCCCACCAGAATAAAATTGTGCTGAAAAATCTACTTTATAATCCCAATAAATCAGATAACTTCCTGCAACCGGATTTTGGTTCAACCATGCAGCAACTACAGGTTTTTGTGTTTTAGAAACGGCTCGAGGAACGACATTAAACGCCAGTGCAGCAATGAGAAAAATCATTGCCGTTATGATAGATAATCGAATGATTAAATAACGTGCACGAACAACGACCACGACACGATCCCAATATTCAACAAAAAAGATGGAAAAAGCAGGTAAGCTGGGAAATACATAGGTATAGATAATATTGCTCGAAAAGGTAAAAAAACAAAGTGGGATGATGGTGCAAAGAAAAAAATAGCTCAACCAGCCGTCATTATCTCGAAACACCTTACTGACATTGTGTCTGCATTTAATAAACCAGGCCAGACCAAGAAAACACCAAGGGAATATTGCGGAAGCGGCATAAAACCAGATCATCCCCCAATGCTCCTGGTGCGCATAACCGTACTTATCACCAGCCCAACCCGGCTTTAAAAAGCGATTGAAATTCTCACCAACCAGAAAATAATCTAAAAACCCTGGTGTGCGCATTTCTGCCCAAATGTACCAGGGAAGAGCAATAGCGAACATGATTAAAATACCTTGGTTCCAAGGCAATCTTTTCCATAAATTACGCCACTCGTTCCGCAGCAAAACCCAAAAAAATATGGGCATCCCTGATAAAACAACAGCAACAGGCCCTTTGGCTAATAAACCCAATCCCAAACCAATGAAAAAAACATAAGCCCACAACTTATTTCTATCAACAAGCGCAAACCAAAATGAAATAATGACTAAGGTAATGCAAAACACTAATGAAGGATCGGTCATTACTGTTCCTGCATCAAGGAAAAAGTCTAATGTTCCCGCGAGCACTAAAGTAGTAATTACTGCAATAAACGCGCCACTGTGCTTTTTGGTAATATGCCAAATCAACCCCAAAACACCTAAAGACAAAAGCAATCCTGGCAGGCGAACTGCAAATTCATTGACACCAAAAAGATGCATGGAAAATGCAGACAACCAAGTGGATAAAGGCGGCTTCGCCCAAAATGGCACGCCATAATCATGGAGGGGTGTGACCCAATTCCCTGTTTCTAGCATTTTACGCGCAATTTCTGCATAACGCGCTTCAGAAACATCATTCAGAGGAATAAAGATCATCGAGAGAATTCGACTAACCAAAAGAAAAATTAATGCCAATACGGCTTCATGCAAAAATTTTGGGGGTAACTGTTTCTCGTTTTTTATATCCAACACAATCCTCGTTAAAAAATACTGCTTTGCCCTAGCAGGTCATGAGCTTATACCAAGGCCGTATCATAGCAATAACAAAAAATGAAGGAAATATTATTGCGTATTTAAAATAATACAAATTTTTTATATTTTTGCCAAAAAATTGACAATTAATCATGAGAAACAACAATTAACTTAATGAATCTATTTGCATTTTTTTAAAACATCAAATTTGTATAATGAAAAGACATGACGTGAAGATTACTTTCGTTTACACTGAAGCCTGTAAGTGGATCTTACATAAAATTATTGGACAATTGGAGGATAACATGACGTTTGGACTCAAGGAATTAAGTGCTCTTAAAAGTGATTTTGATTATGCGGTAGATGTTAGATTGAAGCGTGATCATATCGGAAAAATTGAAGACATGAAAAATCCAGTAAGAAAATATGAACTACAGTTTTTGGCATCCATTCTTGCTAAATTAGTAGAATCAGTCAAAGCGAAAGCCCCCCTAAAGAAGCATCAGGAAGTCAGTCTAAAGTCGAAGAAACACCTAAGAAAAAACAAACACAACCTACGAATCGACAGTATTTTACGGTGCCATGCTCATCATAAGGCAATACATTGCAGATAATCGAGGCACGGGTGAATCCTTAGGTACATTGGATAAGTTCCTGGCGAACTCTATGGGTATCGGTAAAAAAGCCAAAGCAAAAGACTTGCCTGATCTTTATCAAATGGCTAAATTTTACACAGCAATCAATGTATTCTTGAAGCAAGTTTTTGTTGATGAAGATTCGGCTCTTTCCCATTTAAGGTGGCAGCTCTAATCACCCACAGAGCACCTTAACACGCACTCTGTAATTTTCAAATTTTCTAAAACCATAAGCTCTTCGCTGAATTAGTTTCATTTTACGATGAAACCCTTCTGTGATTC
>JBOFJV010000318.1:0-3608 GCA_051657005.1 Legionella sp.
CTTACGGCTTACAACTTCCTTTGCCTACGCTTAACCATACGCGTTACCACATACAGCCCAAGGCTAAGTACGAAATGCGCTCGGTCGCGCTTTCCCGGTAGAACTTTCAGCTACTAGCGGTCGTGCACTTTCGTGGCGACCTTCGTTTTATTTTTTCTGCTGCTAAAGTGACTAATTTGGGAACTTGCTTCAATTGAGGTGCATTTTGTTGCATATCGAGTACTTTTCCTGACATATTATTTAACCTTTCAATTTTAAGATTTATAGAGTGAGCTCCGGGACATGAGATGTCCCGTAATTTATAATGGGGTAGCAAAACGGTTGAGTGAGCAGCACAAAAAAGTACTCACCCTTATCCATCGTGTTCATCAAACAGGAAGTTCCGCTGGACTATCAAGAGCTGGGTCATGATTTTTCGACTCGAGTGCCACTGCCAAATCCAAACCCAATGCCTTGGCCACACCAGCCCCATACAGTGGATCAGCCGCGTGGCAATTACGAATGTGACGGAACTTGATGAATTCAGGAGCATCTCCCATAGCTCGGGCCGTATTTTCAAAAAGCACGCTCTGCTGAGCTGACGTCATCAACTTAAAAAGATTGCCCGGCTGTTCGAAGTAGTTCGAATCATCATCGTGAAAGTTCCAAAAATCGCCATTGCCGCTGATCTTAAGGGCAGGCTCTTTAAATTG
This sequence comes from Legionella sp., assembly GCA_051657005.1. Lineage (GTDB taxonomy): Bacteria > Pseudomonadota > Gammaproteobacteria > Legionellales > Legionellaceae > Legionella. The sequence goes on from JBOFJV010000318.1 coordinate 693, forward strand.
CGGTTGCTCTTGCCATTGCTTGAAACTGTTCGGCTCATAATGCAGTAGTCCCGCATAGTTGCCATCAACGCGGCCCTGACCATCACGATGATTGCTGTGCACGTGACATCGGGCAGCATTCACAGGAATTTGGTGGTGGTTGACTCCTAAACGATAACGTTGTGCATCGCTGTATGCGAAGAGTCTTGCTTGCAGCATTTTATCAGGACTCACGCTGATGCCAGGAACAAGATTGTTAGGCGCGAAGGCGCTTTGTTCCACATCTGCATGGAAATTTTCTGGGTTGCGATTAAGTTCGACAACACCTACTTCAATTAATGGATAATCTTTTTTATACCAAACTTTTGTAAGGTCAAAAGGATGCAAACGATAAGTGTCTGCATCAGTCTCTGGCATCACTTGGATATACATTGTCCACCTGGGGAAGTCTTTGCGCTCAATGGAGTCAAAAAGATCGCGCTGATGACTTTCACGATCGCTACCTACTAAATCGCTCGCTTCAGCATCCGTCAGGTTTTGGATGCCTTGCTGAGTATGAAAGTGCATTTTTACCCAAAAGCGTTCGTCTTTCGCATTGATAAAACTGTACGTGTGAGAGCTAAAACCGTGCATATGGCGATAACTTTTGGGAATGCCGCGGTCACTCATCACTATGGTCACTTGATGCAGTGCTTCAGGCAACAACGTCCAAAAATCCCAGTTGTTTGTTGCGCTGCGCAGGTTTGTTTTAGGATCCCTTTTCACCGCTTTATTCAGATCAGGAAATTTTCTCGGATCGCGCAAAAAGAAAACAGGCGTATTGTTCCCCACCATGTCCCAGTTTCCTTCTTCAGTATAAAATTTGAGTGCAAAACCGCGAATGTCGCGTTCGGCATCAGCAGCCCCACGTTCTCCGGCAACGGTAGTAAAACGCGCAAACATCTCCGTTTTCTTTCCCACTTTCTCGAAGATTTTAGCTTTGCTGTATTTGGAAATATCGTTGGTCACAGTGAATGTGCCGAACGCTCCAGAGCCTTTCGCGTGCATACGACGCTCAGGAATATTTTCACGATTCAGGTTAGCCAGTTTTTCCAACAACCAAACGTCTTGCATGAGCAACGGACCACGAGGACCAGCAGTCATGCTGTTCTGATTGTCAGAAACCGGTGCACCAAAGGCCGTAGTAAGGTGGCTAACGGGACATTTTTTGGGGTCTTTTTGGTCGTTCATAAAAAATCCTTTAATTGAGTTAGTTAGTTAGTGAGTGAGTGAGTCAGTATCCTCAGAGTGCAGTCTCATAAAATGCAATATCTTTATTCGCACGAATCATCGATGTGCTCCATATTGTTTTATAAAATAATAGAGCCCAGCTACTATAAACCAAAGAAAACCGGCACATAATATTTTTCTACCTTCAAGACTGAAAAATAGTCCTACAAAAGTAGCAACAATGAGGATGAATGCCAGGTAATATGTATATGGATAAAATGAAATCGTCCATTTTAAATTTTCTTGATTATCTTTTGTAAGCAACTTTCTGATAATGTGGTAACTTAACGTAATCATGAGCCATGAAAATAAAAAACCGAAACCTGACAACCTGGCAAGCCACGCATAGGCATTTGGCGAATACAATGACATTAATGCCCATAAATACAGCACAGAACTACTTAATGCGACGGCATAAACAGGTGTTTTTCGACAGGAATGGATGTAGGTAAAAATTTTTGGAAAATAACCATCACGTGCTAAGGATAAAAACATACGTGATGTAGCATAAATACCCGCATCAATGCATGAAAGTGCCGCTATTAACACGACAAAATTCATTATATTTCGCAATAAATTTCCGTATTGTTCCCCACCTAACAGAGTAACCGCATCCACAAAAGGGCTTGAACTTAAACCGGCTTGTTGCCAGGGCAAAACCATGATCAGTACCGCAATAGACACTAAATAAAGGATAATGATTCGTAGGGTTGTTCCTTTAATCACTTTGGGAATATCCTTTTCAACATGCATGCTTTCTTCAGCAGCCATGCCCAACGATTCAACACCTCCATAGGCAAAAATGACGAACAATGCCGCACTAAGTATACCGTTGATACCTTGGGGCGCAAACTGGGAGAAATTAAAAGGAGTTACCTTTTGCTGCATGGGTACGCCTAAGGCGAGAAGACCGAGGACAATAAACCCTAACAGCGCAATCACTTTAATTAAACTCATCCAGAATTCGATTTCGCCAAAAAAATGCGCGCTAATCATATTGATGATCATCATGGCCGTCGCAATAAAAAAACAAAACTTCCAAATCGCAATGGTTGGAAACCAAAGATGTAAAAAAGTACCAGCGGCAATGGCTTCAGAGGCAGGTCCTATAAAAAAAGCGAACCAATAGGTCCAGCCGGTAATAAAACCAACCAGAGGATGAAACGCCATGCGCGCATACACTTGAAAGGAGCCAGAGACAGGGATAGCAACGACCATTTCCGCCAAAAGCATGGTCACGAATAAGGCAATGACACCGCCAATAAGATAGTTAATCAAGACTGCGGGGCCAGCTAATTCAATAGCGCCACCCACTCCAAGAAAATAGACCGCACCAATAACCCCACCTACCGACATCATCATTAAGTGACGTGCTTTAAAACTCCGTTTTAATTCACTCTCTGGCATAGACTCTATTCGTTTGATACCGTTTTAAAACAAATATTATACCTCTTAAAATCTATAGAGCAAGTGTTCACTTTAGTTTTATTGAAACAGGATTACATCACTTAAACGTCTGATTACGCTTAACTTAGCTGGTAGAGTTAACCAGTCACCTGGCCAACCCCCCATTTAGAACCCATCGTGCCCTACTAAGGCAATGGGCTCAAGACAATTTCATTACATACTCATACCTTATCAATCAGAACAATCGGTGCATTATTTTTG
>JBOFJV010000319.1:0-19494 GCA_051657005.1 Legionella sp.
AGTTATTTACAAACTATGCAAAATAAGGGAATAAATCCTTTGGTTGCTGTAGCTATGGCATTGAACAATCAACGTTAGAGTACAGTTTCTTTCACCCCTGTACGTCACGCAGTGGCGTATAGGGGTGAGTAGTTACGCATTATCCTCAATTTGGATATACAAGAGTCATTCCCACTAAATTTTGTAGCCTCTCCAATTCGGCTCATTCCAACTTGAACAATTATTATAAAAATTCCAACAAATTAGAAAAAGAGAAAATGAAAAAGATTGCTTTATAATTTTGTTGCATTGTATTATGTGTTTTTTTAAAAGTAACTGATTACCTAATAGCAAGAACGATAAAGCGGTCGTGCTAATGTGACGTGAAAATTTATAATACAAGGATGTCTGGTGCTTTTTTCTAAAACCAGAAATAATGGGTTGGCAGGACTGTTTTTGTCAGCTTTATTCCCGACAATCTCTGTTGCAGATGGTCTGGCTACTACTAACAATCGCTCTTTTTTCTTTTTAATAAATGTCATTTAGTTCTTAATCTTGGCGGTTTCTACGCAACTCATGGAAAAGCCCAAGACATTAATGTGAAAACCTTGGTAGGAAACCAATATACAGTTAAAAGTCACAGCTCAGGTAATGGACTTGCTGGGGTTGGTTATTTCTTAGATGCACCGGAATGTAATCGGTTTAAATTTTCTTATGGGGCAAATGTGTTCTTTTTTGGCACAACCTCCACGAAAGGATACATTGTACAAGAGCATTTGGATACGAATCTTTCATATACCTATAAAATTCAAAACATACCACTTTTTTCATGGGTAAAAGCCTTTTTAGATCAAATAGTGATAAGTACGGTTTTGTTGTTGATGTGGGTATAGGCCCTAACTTCATCCAGACAAGTCATTATAACGAAGTAGCATTAACTACTTACACTATTCCTGATAATGCGTTTTCTCCGAAGACGAATACTGCATTTGCTGCTACAGTTGGGGCAGGTATTCAATGGAATTATGGCGTGGGTAAAATTCCTCTGGAATGCGGTTATCGCTTTTTTTATCTGGGTCAGGGCGAGTTGCAAAGAATAATGATCTTCTTATAAATACCGTGAAAACAGGCTATAACTATGCAAACGCCATTATTTGCTCGGTTATACTTTAATACGGAAAATCATCTTTTTTTATAAAGGAATTGTGTATGATAAAACAGATATCGTATGTAGGGATGTTGCTTTTTCTTTTTAGTAGCCAAACTATGGCAGAAAATAAGGGCACGATTCCTGGGCCGGGTAACCATTTTAATGCATTTGTTCCACCTGCTTCTTCTACGATAAATATTACCACTACGACACCGCATTGGACATATCCTACGGCAGGAATAAAAATTTTGTCGTCTGGGTATAAAGTTGTTGGCAAATCTCCTGCTCCAAATGGTTATGTTCTTTTTTCGGTAAGCGACACACAGCCGGCCAATATCACACTTTCTGGTCCAGTCGGAACAGCGAATATTCGACTTTGTCTGAATGGAACCGGTAAGACATATACTTGTGAAGATTATACGATTTCCGTTTATTCTTCACATGTCATTTTTGTATCAAGTACGCAATATACAGGTAATTTACAAGGTTCTGCGCTAACGGCAGAACAAGGGGCCGATGCCATTTGTCAAAGTGTGGCTGCTGCATCAGGAAACACGTTGCTTAATGGACTCACTTTTAAATCGCTCCTGGTAACCCACGCACGCTATCCTTGTTCTATCGTGAATGGGAAAGCCAATTGTACGGGAAGTTTTGCAACTAATTGGCATTTAGTGGTTGTGGCTCCATATGTTTATGCGGATGGAAAGACTCTGTATAATACTGTGAATCAGTATGGGGTATTTGATGGCAGCAATCGAATCATTAATGACGAAAATAATAATACGAGTTTTAATTCGTTTTGGTCAGGAATTCAACGTATCTTTTCAAATTCATATTCTTCTGACATCGCTGCATGGGTATCTCAAGATATGAATGCCGCGGAAGACTCAAATCAATACACTACGAATCTGGCATCATGTTCTGGATTTACAAGCGAGGGTGGTTCAGACAATGGGAGTATCGGTTTTCCTGGCGATCAACCGCTTACTTTTGGAGTAATTCCTCCTTTAACCTGGGTAAATTACAGTACCTCCGGTTTTAATGACAGTTTATTTCCTTATCAAGGCTATTTGACGAATTTATTTTCTGTTGGATTTGCATTTCCCTGTGAATTTCCTGAAAGCCTTATTTGTGTCTCTTAAATATATAGTACGGATGCAAATCGTAGTAAATTGTAGCCTGGGTGAAGCGTAGCTGAACCAGGTGGCGGAGTCAAATCAATAAACCAGGGTTCCTCTGCGCTTCACCCAGGCTACAATTCTCTCTTCGTGAATGTTTACTGTAAATTTTAATCACTGCTGTAATTCTTCACGATTTTTAAAATGCTCCAAAGCTTGAGGATTGGCCAGAGATTGTAAGTTACTTATAGGTTGACCATGAACCACTTGTCTGACCGCTACCTCCACTATTTTGCCGCTGATTGTCCGAGGAATGTCTGCAACTTGGAGAATTTTGGCCGGAACATGCCGGGGAGAGGCGTTTTGACGTATTGTCAAACGTATTTTATTGATGAGTTCTTCTGAGAGTTTCATGTTCTCCCGTAATTTAACAAACAAGATAATGCGAACATCATCTTGCCAGTCTTGGCCAATCACTATGCTGTCGATGACTTCATCGATTTTTTCTACTTGTCTGTATATTTCTGCGGTGCCAATACGTACACCACCAGGATTAAGAACTGCATCTGAGCGTCCATAAATGATTAACCCATTATGTGCGGTAATTTCAGCAAAGTCTCCGTGTGCCCAAATACCCGGAAAACGTTCAAAATAAGCACGCTGATATGCTGCTCGGTAAGGATCGTTCCAAAAACCTACAGGCATACAGGGGAACGCAGACGTACAGACTAATTCGCCGCGTTCCTCACGAACCGAGCTACCATCTTCATCAAAGACTTCAACGGCCATACCTAAGCCCAAACATTGTAACTCACCTTTGTAGACTGGAAGTATTGGATTACCTAGTGCAAAACAAGAAATAATGTCTGTGCCTCCTGAAATGGAACATAATTGCACTTCTTTATTGATTTGCTCATAAACGTACTCATAGTTTTTGGGTAATAATGGTGAGCCCGTAGATAGAATGCAGCGTAAATGCGTTAAATTAAATTCTTCTTTTGGATTAACTCCGGCTTTTTCCAAGGAAGAAATAAATTTAGCGCTGGTTCCAAAGACTGAAACCTGTTCTTCTGCAATTAATTTGAATAGACGATTATTCTCAGGGTACGTTGGTGAGCCTTCATACAAGGTAAGAGTAACGCCTAAGGCAAGCGCAGAAACAGTCCAATTCCACATCATCCAACCGCACGTGGTGTAGAAACATAAATTGTCTTTAGCGTGTAAATCAGTATGTAAACCTAATTCTTTAAGATGCTGGAGTAAGGTTCCACCTGCACCATTAATAATGCACTTGGGTTTACCAGTAGTTCCTGAAGAAAACATAATGTAAACAGGGTGTTCAAAGGGTAAGGAAACAAAATCACAATGGTTTGCTGGACGAAGAAAATCATTCCAATATTGAGCTTTTGGTAGTGTGGAAATATCCACCAGTTCATTGATATTAGGACAAATCACAATTTGAACTAGTGAAGAAATTGCATCGTTAAGTTTCGTAACTTTTTCTGCGCCTGGATGCTTTTTACCTTGATATTGATGTCCATCACAGATAAATAAAACTTTAGGCTCAATTTGTCCGAGACGATCTAACGCTGCTTGTGCACCAAAATCAGGTGAGCAGGAGGACCAAATGGCTCCCAATGAGGTAGTGGCCAACATCGCAATGATTGTATGAGCAGTGTTTGGCATTAATGCGGCGACTCGATCACCAACGGTAACCCCAGCTGCTTTTAAACCTGCAGCACATTGGGCGACCAGACTATGGAGTTGTTCGTAACTAATTACCTGTTTGTTATCCTCTTCGTTGATGCTGATTAATGCGGGATGATTGTCTTTACGCGACAAAAGTTTTTCCGCAAAATTGAATTGAGCTCCTGTAAACCAGCGCGCTTCCATCATTTTATTGTAATAATTTAGAATTTGATGGGGCGGTTTATCAAATTTCAAATGAAAAAAATCACAAAGTGTTGGCCAAAAGGAATCAGGGTGCTTAATGGACCAGGTATGCATGTCTTGATAACTTTCGAAAACCTGACAATGTTTTTGAGCAGCAAACTCCATGAATTGCCACATTCTGGTTTCTTTGGGGTTTTTCGGTTTCCATACTATTTCGCTCATAATTCATTTCTCGCTTGTTCATTGAAGATAATCGAATCTTTTAACATGGGTTTGCTAACATGGCATTTGCGACTTTTGATGGATTTTTACGACCCAAAATTTTGCAAATCATGTCACCAGCGGCCACAATTTTAAATAAGTCTACACCTGTGTCGATTCCTAAACCGTGCATTAGGTAAAGCACGTCTTCAGTGGCCACATTTCCACTTGCTCCTAAAGCATAAGGGCAGCCGCCAAGACCTGCTACGGAGCTATCAAAGCGGTGTACTCCATGTTGTAAGGACGTATAAATGTTTGCAATTGCTTGACCATAGGTATCATGGAAATGCATGGCCAGTTGATTCAAAGGTACTAATTGAAGCACTTGTTCTAATAATAAATGAGTTTGTTGCGGGGTGCCGACGCCGATGGTGTCACCTAAAGATATTTCATCAACTCCTAAGTCCAAAAGTTTTTGCGTTACTTCTACGACTTGCTTGGGGGGGATAGTTCCTTCGTAGGGACATCCAAGAACACAGGATACATAACCACGGACTCTGATTTGATTTTCTTTGGCTATAGCAAGAACTTGTTTGAACCGCGCGATGCTTTCATCAATAGTGCAATTAATATTTCGTTGAGTAAACTGTTCACTGGCGGCAGTAAACACAGCAATTTCTTTAACGCCGGACTCTAATGCTTTAAGCATACCTTGTTCGTTAGGAACTAAGGCAGAATAATGTATGGAGGGTATTTTATTAATCGCGCGAAATACCTCATCATGGTCCGCAAGTTGAGGGATCGCTTTTGCAGAAACGAAACTTGTTACTTCAATATAGCGCAAACCCGATTCACTCAATAAATTGATTAACTCAATTTTGTGTTTGCTGGACACAAACGAAGACTCATTTTGTAAGCCGTCACGAGGACCTACTTCAATAATGGTTACGTGTTGCGGATAGTCCATAATTTAAGTTCCTACAAGTTGTACGTATATAGCTTCGGAGCAGTATGGCCTGGATACAGCACTGCAAAACTGTAAATATCTATTCAAATCAGGCGCCACTATTTTGTACCTCCGACTGAATGATTAAGAATTAACTTCACTTAATGCCAGTAATTCTTCACCTTCATTTACTTGCGCACCAACAGCATAAAAAATATCTGCTAAAACACCATCAGCAGGAGCATGAAGTGTATGTTCCATTTTCATTGCTTCAAGAATAATTAGACGATCGCCTGCTTTTACTTTTTCGCCTATTTTTTTCAGAATTGCAACTACCGTAGCTGGCATTGGGGCAGTAAGTTGTCCTTTATGCGTTTTGGCTTGAGTACCCATGGTATTCCAGTTAAATCGCTCAATAGTCATTTGGCCCTGATTGGTATATAAGGTCAAAAATTGTTGGGTATTGTCTACAATAGCCTGATAATTTTGTTTATTGGTTTCAATGCGAAGTTGATCGCCAACCAACTGAACGTGAATCAGGTGCTCTTGATCTTTAACTTTCACTTTAAATTGATTTTTATAAATAGGTGAAATGGTTGCCTCTATCAAACCATCTTGACCTTGATAGCGCCATACCCAATGGCTTGGTATTTGTGATTGCCACGCGAATGTTTCCATAAGTAGAGGATCTTCGATTGTATTGACTGTGTTGACATAATCAAAACTGATTGCCAAAAGCAGCGCCATTTCTGGGTTGGGTGATACCAGATTGATTTCTTCTTTCGTTAAAAAATCAGTGCTCAGTTCAGCATGTTTAAACTTAAGATTTTGGCAAATGCCTCGCAAAAAAGGGATGTTTGTTTTTAAGCCACCTATGAAGTAATGAGATAATGTATGATCCAGTCGAGATAATGCTTCCTCACGAGTGCTTCCCCAGGAGATAAGCTTGGCAATCATTGGGTCATAGTACATGGTGATTTGGGATGAACGTGCTACTCCGGTATCAATACGAATACCATCGCCTACTGGTTCTTTTAAAAAGTGAATTTGACCAATTGAGGGAATAAAGTCATGGGAAGGATCTTCAGCATAGATACGACATTCTATTGCATGCCCATGCGCCTGAATTTTATCTTGTGATAGAGGCAATGTTTCATTAGCGGCAATCTGCAATTGCCAGGCAACCAAATCAAGCCCAGTAATCATCTCAGTAACCGGGTGTTCTACCTGGAGGCGGGTATTCATTTCCATAAAATAAAACGTGTCATTCCCCTCGACTAAAAACTCGACCGTACCAGCGCCACTGTATTTAATTGAACGCGCAACTTCGCAGGCTGCTTCAGCAAGTTTTTGTCGTAAAGACGCAGATAAGTTAGGCGCAGGCGCTTCTTCAATAATTTTTTGATTGCGACGCTGGATGGAGCAATCGCGCTCAAATAAATGCACAACGTTTCCATGATTGTCTGCCATAATTTGTAATTCAACATGGCGAGGATGGAGGACTAACTTTTCAATAATCATTGTGTCATCAGCAAAACTGGCCATTGACTCACGTTTTGCCCCAGCCAAGGCAGCACTAAATTCTGATTCTTGATGGACTATACGCATTCCCTTGCCACCACCACCATTGGCTGCTTTGATTAGAATGGGAAAACCAATCTTTTTCGCCTCAGCAAGCAATTTGTCTTCCGCTTGTTCACTTCCATGATAGCCTGGAGTCAGTGGAACTTGTGTTTTTTCCAACATTTGTTTCGCCAATTGTTTCGATGCCATAGCTTCCATGGCTTCAACAGAAGGACCGATAAAAACAACTCCAGCGGTGTGGCATGCTTTAGCAAACTCAGGATTTTCCGATAAAAAACCATACCCCGGATGAATGGCTTGCGCGCCACTTTCTTTGGCAATATGGATAATGTTGGCAATATTTAGGTAGCTGTCTTTAGCTGCTGCTTCGCCAACATAATACGCACTGTCAGCCTGGAGAACATGTAAACTGTCTTTATCAACGGATGAATAGATAGCTACCGTATGAATTCCCATAGAACGCGCAGTATTAATGATTCTGCACGCTATTTCACCACGGTTGGCAATAAGAATTTTATGAAACATTAGTGCCTCTAAATTATTTAATTATGGTCTGAAAAGTTTTAGCAACAATTTATTTCCCTAACTCCAGTTCGGTGTCTCTTTTTTTAAAAACGCATTTAATCCATGTTGTCCTTCAGCCGATACTCTTTTTTGGGCAATTAAAGATGCAGTGTAATGTACTAATTCTTCATCGATTATTTTATCTGCCACATAATGTGCCAATTTTTTTGATGCTTTGACTGCTTCAGGTGCATTGCTACTGATTTGTGTTGCATAATTGAGCGTGAATTCCAATAAATTATCTTCAGGAACACAATGCTGTATTAAATTTAACGCAAATGCTTTAGCTGCATCAAAAACCTCAGCGCTCATGAAAAGGGCTTTTGCATTACGCTCGCCAATGGCTTGAACAACATACGGACTAATTACAGCGGGTAACAAGCCCAATTTAACTTCTGAGAAGCAAAATCGTGCTGATTGTGCTGCTATAGTGATATCGCAAGCAGCAGCAAGACCTGCCCCTCCACCAAAAGCAGAACCATGCACCATGGCTAGAGTAGGTTTCTGGCTTTTATTTAACGTGTACATCAGTTTACCAAGTATCAATGCATCTTTGAGATTTTCTTCTTCATTAAAACGCGCCATGTCCTGCATCCAGGCCAAATCAGCGCCAGCGGAAAAATGTTTTCCATTTGCTTTGAGAACAATAACACGCACCGCAGTATCATGAAGCGCAGTGTTAATACAATTTTGCATCTCGGCTAAAAGATGATTATCAAAAGCATTGTGTTTGTTTACTCTATTTAGAGTGAGTAAGCACAAACGGTCATGAATTTCGTATAACAAATCACTCATTTTAATCTCTTACATGCGAAATACACCGAAGGGTGTAGATTCAATAGGGGCGTTCAATGCGGCGGATAAGCCCATGCCTAATATTTTACGAGTATCTTGAGGGGCAATTACGCCATCATCCCATAATCTTGCACTGGCATAAAAGGGATGACCTTGGGTTTCATATTGAGCGCGTAATTGTTCTTTAAAATGCTCTTCTTCCTCTATGGGCCAGGTATGCCCTTGTTTTGCCAACTTATCGCGATTCACTTGAGCTAAAACATTGGCTGCTTGCTCTCCGCCCATCACTGAGATTCGCGCATTAGGCCAAGACCATAAGAAACGGGGATTATAGGCGCGTCCACACATGGCATAATTGCCAGCTCCAAAACTACCACCTACGATTACTGTAAATTTGGGTATATTTGCATTGGCTACAGCGGTGACCATTTTAGCGCCATGTTTTGCAATACCAGATGCTTCATATTTGGAACCTACCATAAAACCGGTAATATTTTGCAGAAAAATCAACGGAATTTTTCGTTGGCAACAGAGCTCTATAAAATGAGTTCCTTTTAAAGCGCTCTCACTAAACAGAATGCCATTATTGGCTATAATCCCTACGGGATAACCATATAAGTGGGCGAATCCACAAACTAGGGTGGTACCAAAAAGGGCTTTAAATTCATAGAACTCTGAGCCGTCAACGATGCGTGCAATAATTTCACGGATATCAAAAGGTTTTCTCGGATCAGCCGGAACTATGCCGTTCAGCTCTCTACTGTCATAAAGTGGCTCTATGGTTTCAATGCGCTTGAGTTGCTGTTGCTTTTTTCGATTTAAATGACTTACAGCAACTCGCGCTAGATGCAAGGCATGAGCATCATGTTCCGCATAATGATCGGCTACACCTGAGTTGCGGCAATGGACTTCAGCGCCGCCAAGTTCTTCAGCACTGATGACTTCACCGGTAGCTGCTTTAACAAGAGGAGGTCCACCAAGAAAAATTGTTGCTTGATTTTTAACCATAATTGACTCATCGGCCATTGCAGGGACATAAGCGCCACCCGCTGTGCACGAACCCATTACTACTGCAATTTGAGGAATATTATGAGCTGACATTTGGGCTTGGTTAAAGAAAATCCGTCCAAAATGATCGCGATCAGGGAATACTTCATCCTGATGGGGTAAATAAGCACCACCTGAGTCGACCAAATAAATGCAAGGTAAATGGTTCATCAGTGCAATTTCTTGGGCACGAAGGTGTTTTTTAACCGTTAGCGGATAATACGTCCCGCCTTTAACTGTAGCATCATTCACGACAATGACACATTCAATGCCAGATACCCATCCGATCCCCGTTATAATTCCTGCTGCAGGAACGGGATCATCATAAACTTGATAAGCAGCAAGTTGTGAGAATTCAAGAAAGGGGCTCCCCGGATCTAATAGCTGCTGTAAACGTTCTCTTGGGAGCAATTTACCGTGTTTCAAATGGCGAGCAAACGCATTTTCACCACCACCTAAAGTAATGTGGTGAATTTTATTTTGCAGTTCATCAACCAAAGCGTGCATTGTTACTTGGTTGGCTTTGAATTCCTGGCTACATGTATTGATTTGAGAGATTAATTTTGCCATGCCTTGAGAATCCTTATCGTACTAAAATATCGCTTAAAACAATCACTGTCCAAATCACCCAGGTAATTGCAATAAAGTGGGGCATATCACGGCCTTTGATGAGTCTGTAAATCAGTGCTGGGACAGCTGTAATAACAACGGGTAATAGAACGAGAACCAGAATTTTGCGAACCACCAGTCCCCAGCCAGTTTGGCTGAAAATAGGGGTTAATTTTAAATTGATATATGTGAAAAAGACATCAATATAAACCACAACGAGATGAGCGTATTTTGCAAATACAACAATTAAAATACTAAGTAACAGATAGATAAGACTGTGTCGTAGCATGAACATCCTTTTTATTATAAATACCTCCTCAACATTCTATCTATAGAAGAGGAGGTATTTTGTTTGTTTTATATTAATTCAATAGCCATAGCAGTTGCTTCGCCACCACCGATGCATAATGAAGCAACACCACGTTTTTTACCTTGATGGATTAACGCATGGATTAATGTCACTAAAATACGTGCGCCAGAAGCGCCGATAGGATGGCCTAAGGCGCATGCACCACCATGAATATTAACTTGTTCAGGGTTTAATTCAAGCTGGGTTATACCTGCCATAGTGACTACAGCAAATGCTTCATTGATTTCATAAAGATCGACATCGTTTTGTTTCCAGGAGGCTTTATTCATTACTTTGCGCATGGCATCGACTGGAGCAGTTGTAAACCATTCCGGTGCTTGTGAATGACTTGCATGAGCTACAATACGCGCAAGAGGTTTGATACCGCGTTTTTCTGCTTGTCCTGCACTCATTAAAATCAAACTCGCAGCGCCATCAGAGATTGAACTGGAATTTGCAGCAGTTACAGTACCATCTGCTTTAAAAGCAGGTTTTAATTGAGCTATTTTCGCTAGTTTTGCTGCATCAGGGCCTTCATCAGTGTCTATCGTCATATCCCCTTTACGTGTACTGATGGTCACTGGAATAATTTCATCTCTAAAAGAACCGTTTTCTATGGCTTTTAATGCTTTACTCATGGAACGTACAGCAAATTCATCTTGCTGTTCTCTACTGAAATTAAAATGACTGGCCGTAGCTTCTGCAAAAACACCCATTAACTTGCCTCTGTCATACGCATCTTCAAGTCCATCAAGAAACATATGATCCTTTAATTCACCATGGCCGAGTCTGTATCCTGAACGTGCTTTGCTTAATAAGTAGGGAGCATTACTCATGCTTTCCATACCGCTTGCAAGAACGATATTTGCTGATCCTGCTCGAATTAAGTCATGCGCTAACATCACCGCTTTCATTCCTGAACCACACATTTTATTAATCGTTGTCGCTCCTGCTGAATTAGGTATTCCTGCTTTAATTGCAGCTTGGCGCGCTGGAGATTGGCCTATTCCGGCTTGTAAAACACAGCCACTAATTACTTCATCTATTTCTGCGGAATTGATTCCAGCTTGGGATATAGCCGCTGTGTGTGCTATGGCTCCTAATTCTGGAGCTGAAAGACTAGACAGATTTCCTAACATAGCTCCCATAGTAGTTCTTTTCGCTGCAACGATTACGATGTCATTCTGTTCCATTTTATTCTTCCTTATGCGGTTTCTTTAAAAATCTCTCGTCCAATAAGCATTCTTCTGATTTCAGAAGTGCCAGCCCCAATTTCATACAATTTCGCATCGCGCAATAAGCGTCCTGTAGGATATTCATTAATGTATCCATTACCGCCGAGGATTTGAATTGCTTGCAATGCCATTTGTGTTGCTCTTTCGGCAGTGTATAAAATCACACTTGCTGCGTCTTTACGACTGACCATCCCCTGATCACAGGCTCTGGCTATGGCATATAAATAGGCTCTTGACGCATTGAGATCCGTGTACATGTCAGCTAATTTTCCTTGAATGAATTGAAACTCGCCGATGGGTTGTTCAAATTGGTTACGCTCATGCACGTAAGGTAACACAACATCCATACATGCTTGCATAATACCTACTGGTCCTGCGGCAAGAACGGTTCGTTCATAATCAAGACCGCTCATTAAGACCTTAACTCCATGATTCACTTGGCCTAAAATGTGCTCAGCTGGAACTTCACATTCCTCAAAAACCAATTCACAAGTATTTGATCCACGCATTCCGAGCTTATCGAGCTTTTGTGCTGTTTTGAATCCTGGCATTCCCTTTTCAATCAAAAAAGCGGTGATTCCTTTACTTCCGGCCTGTTTCTCTGTTTTAGCATAGACGACCAAGACATCTGCATCAGGTCCATTTGTGATCCACATTTTGGTGCCATTGAGAATGTACTTATTGCCTTCTGCACGCGCATGCAATTGCATACTGACGACATCGGAGCCAGAGTTTGACTCGCTCATCGCCAAAGCCCCTACATATTCGCCACTAATGAGTTTAGGCAGATATTTTTGTTTTTGTGAATGCGTACCGTTTAAATAAATTTGGTTGACGCATAAATTGGAGTGTGCGCCATAACTTAATCCTACAGAAGCCGATGCCAGAGAAATTTCTTCCATTGCGATTACATGAGCGAGATATCCCATATTAGCACCACCATATTCTTCACTTACGGTGATTCCCAATAACCCCATTTCACCCAGTTTTTTCCATAAATGATTGGGAAAAGTGTTGTTCTCATCAATTTGAGCAGCAAGTGGGGCAATCTCAGTTCGAGCAAATTGGTAAACGCTATCACGCAACATGTCGTACGTTTCACCGAGTTGATAGTTCGGTCCTGTATACATAGATGACTTCCTGTTGTTTCTAATAAATGTGTTAGACTATACCCAATCAAATTGAAGTTGCAAATAGAATTTCGTCTTCAAGGCAGAAAGATCTTTAATTTTGAATGGGATGATGTTCCTGGCCGAGCCATTTTTCGTCAGAGAGATAATTTCTGCTAGCAATCAGATTTGGTAGGTTTTGATGAATAATAATAGTTTGAAAAATGTTCCTTTACCTGTTTTAAAAAATCACCTAATCTTAAGCCAAAGGTTGCTACTGCATTGAAATGGGTATGTTTTTCTTTTTTTAGGAGAGTCGTTTATGCGTAAATTAGTACTCTGGGGACATAGTGTTGATGAGTATCGTGAGATGTTTGATTTGTCTCAAGAGGACATGAAGTCCAGAATATTAGAATATGGATGTGGTCCAAGTGCTGTAAACGCACAACAATTTCAAGAGGCACATCAAGCGGTGAGCTGTGATCCACTATTCGTTTTAGATAAGGATACTTTATCTTCTAAAGCAATTATGATTTTTGCCCAAATGGCTGAAGACGTACATAAAGAACCAGATCAATTTGATTTTGGGCGTCATGTAAGCCTGGAGCAATTGCTTGAGCAACGACAAAATGGAATGAAAAAATTCTTTGCGGATTACGAACAAGGTAAAGCAGAAGGACGATATTACGGTGCTGCAGATTATCATCTGCCGTACCCTGATTTTTCTTTCGATTTTGCTTTAAGCGCCCATTATTTATTTGCAGATTTGGAAGACCAATCCGTTGAGTTTAATTTAAACGTAATTCGTGAATTAGCACGAGTAGCTAAAGAAGTACGTATTTTTCCCTTAAATGATATGGAAGGAAAAACCTCTGAGTTTTTAGGTCCTGTATTGTTGCAACTGCAAAAAGAGGATTATGGGGTAGAAATCAGAGAAGTAGATTACCATTTGCATCAGTCAGAAAATGCCATGCTGCGTGTTTGGGCACGAAAATGTGATGTATAATGATGGGACCTGGGTGTCGCGAGGTGAAACTCAGGTTTTATTGAGCTCAAAATGTTCGGTTATTTTCAGATTCATTCAAGTGACAAGGTTTTCCATATGTATTCGATTTTACGCCCATTACTTTTTAGCATGGAAGCAGAAAAATCACATGCTTTTAGTTTGTCCGCTTTGCATCATAGCCCCAAATTTTGTTTTAAACAGGTTCAATCAAAGCCCATACACGTACTCGGACTGAAATTCCCTCATGCAGTAGGTTTAGCAGCGGGTTTGGATAAAAATGGCGAGCATTTGGATGCATTAGCTAAACTTGGGTTTTCATTCATTGAATTAGGGACCGTGACACCAAGAGCGCAAATCGGTAATCCTCTACCACGCTTGTTTCGTTTGCCAGAAGCTCAGGCAATCATCAATCGAATGGGATTTAATAATCAAGGAGTTGATGCTTTAGTAGGGCATGTAAAAAAAGCGCATTATCAAGGAATACTAGGGATTAATATCGGCAAAAATAAGGACACTCCTTTAGAGCGTGCCGCTGAGGATTATACTTATTGTCTTAGCAAAGTGTATGAACATGCGGCTTATGTAACGATTAATATTTCTTCGCCGAATACTCCTGATTTGCGTCAATTGCAGCAGAAAGAGTACTTTTCTCATTTGTTGTCACAAATAAGGGCCGAGCAAATTAAATTATCGGATCGCTATCAGCGGCATGTTCCTTTAGTGGTGAAGGTATCTCCGGATGAAGAGAGTGAAACCCTAAAGCAGATGACGGAAGTGATTTTAAATTATGGTATCGAAGGCATTATTGCAACCAATACAACCTGTTCACGTGATGGGGTGAGTCAGTTACTCAATGCTGCAGAAACAGGAGGTTTAAGCGGTAACCCTTTATTGGCTTTATCGACCAGATGCTTGCGTTTACTGAAGCAATATGTCGGTAATGCGGTCACTTTAATTGGAGTAGGGGGCGTTGATAACTGTGCCAGTGCTCGAGAAAAATTGGATGCAGGGGCATCATTAGTCCAAATATACAGTGGATTGATTTATCAGGGACCCCGATTGGTCTATGAGTTAGCAACTGGTTTAAGTGCAGCGCAGTAAAAAACAACGGAACACTATTTAAAATGAAATGCATTACCAAAAATCTGGCGGCTCAAATGGAGTCTTGCATCAAACAAACTCATATGGAAGTCACCCAACAATATACTGAAGGAAAAATATTAGAAATCAATGGAGGCGCTGCTTGTTTTTCAGGTTTTGATTCGTATTTGTCTCAGGTTGTTGGTTGGGGATTTGCAACACAAATAAAGCAATTTTCCTTTGAAATTGAGTGCATCGAAGATTTTTATAAGGCATTACATCATCATCGTGTCGATATTGAATTGTGTCCTTTTGTGGGCACTGACCTCGCTGTATTTTTAAGCCAACGCGGTTATCAGATCAGTGAGTTAAACAATGTGTCAGCCCTAAATTTAAAATTATATCAACCGATTGAATGCAGTCCAGATCCTTTTATCATCAGAGCGATTGAATCTACTGAAGCAGAGGAATGGGCAACACGAGTAGCCCTTGGTTTTGACGCCCATGAAGCTCAAGATCAATTTTATCGCTACATTCAATCCAAGGGAGTCAGTGCATTTGCTGTTTATCATGATGATGAGATTGTCGCAGGGGCTACGGTAGCGATGCATGGTGATTTTTGTGACTTGGGAGTAACCAGTACACTCCCTGATTATCGAGGGAAAGGGCTGCAAAAAAAATTGTTACATGCGCGTTTAAATAAGGCAAAGCAGGAAGGTATTTCTTGGGCAACTGTAACGACTGAGACAGGAACGGTATCTGATTGTAATGTACAAAAAATAGGTTTTCACTGTGCTTATACACGAATAAAGATGACGTTAGAATAAGCACGCACTCATGGCCAATTCAACCGAAATATTAGTACTTTGATGCAATAACAGTTACAATAGCCAATTTGTCGACGTCTGAACTCCTTGATTCATGAAAAAGAAACCCACAGTTAAAACCAGCATTTTATACAAACGTCTATTAGCTTATGTAAAGCCGTTTTGGCCAATACTGGTATTGGGCGTTTTGGCCAACATTTTGTATTCCTTGATTGATGCTGGCTTTACCTACATGATGCGTCCTTTTTTTGATAAAAGCTTTATTAATGTCGATATGGATTTTATAAAAAAAATCCCTTATATCGTTTTAATCGGGATTACTTTAAGAGGACTAGTCAGCTCCCTGGGAAGTTATTGTATGACTTGGGTTGCTCGTTCAGTCGTCAAAGTATTAAGGGAAAAAGTATTTAATCACATCCTGCATTTGCCTGCTGATTTTTATGATGAAGCGACTTCGGGGCAGATGCTTTCTAACATTCTTTATGATGTTGAGCAAGTAGCGCAAGTGAGTGCCGATGCGCTTACGGATATTGTGCAAAATACGTGTTTGATTTTGGGTTTTCTTACGGTCATGATGGTGATTTGTTGGCAATTGTCACTGATGTTTTTGTTGACCATTCCTTTTGTGGGTCTTATTGTCAATTACACGAATAAACGGGTAAGACGAATCAGCCATAAAGTACAAAAAACGATGGGTGAAGTAACAGAAATTGCGAGTGAAGCAATCGAAGGCTACAAAGTCGTGCGTATTTTTGGCGGTACTGCTTATGAGGCTGGAAAATTTAGTCAGGCTATAGAACATTCACGTCAAAACGATATGAAAGTTGCAGCCAGTAAAGCGCTTAATGTCTCAGGCGTACAAATTGTTATTGCTATTGGCATTGCCGCAATTATTGCGGCAGCAATTCAATTATCTACAGTGGTTATTATTTCCGCAGGTTCATTTTTAGCAATTATCGCTGCGATGATACAGCTCATTAAACCAATGAAAACATTAACAACACTGAATGCTGTGATTCAAAAAGGATTGGCCGGTGCGGAAAGTGTATTCAATATGTTGGACATGCCAATAGAACAAGAGCAGGGTATGATGCTGGCACAAAGAGCGCACGGTGATCTCGAGTTTAAAAACGTATCGCATGCCTACCGGCAAGGTGACAAAGTATTGCACGATGTGAGTTTTACTGTTGAAGCCGGTAAAAAGGTTGCTCTAGTGGGGCATTCCGGGAGTGGTAAAACGACTATTGCAAGCGTGTTGCCTCGTTTTTATGAAATCACTGAAGGTGTTATTACCCTAGATCAGATTCCGATTAATCAAATTAGCCTAAGCAGTTTGCGCGAGCAAATGGCTTTAGTGAGTCAAAACGTGGTTCTTTTTAATGACAGTTTAGCAAATAACATTGCTTACGGTCGACCGGATGTGAGTCGAGAGCAAATTATTCATGCCTCGCAATTGGCTTTTGCCGATGAATTTATTAGCAGATTACCTGATGGGTATGATACTCGGGTAGGAGAAAATGGCATATTACTTTCAGGTGGCCAACGACAAAGGATAGCAATTGCCAGAGCCATTTTAAAAAATGCACCCATTCTTATTCTTGATGAGGCAACATCTGCTTTGGATAGTGAGTCAGAACGCTACATCCAAATTGCTCTGGAAGAGGTGATGAAAAATAGCACTACTTTAGTGATTGCTCATCGGTTATCTACGATTAAACATGCAGATAAAATTATAGTGATGCAGCACGGATGTATTATAGAGCATGGCACCCATCAGGAATTACTTGATTTGCGAGGGTATTACGCACAGCTTCAGGGAATGCAACATTCAGATATTATTCATGAGGATGCAATTGCCTAATGTCTTTGTTCTTAAATAAACTATGGTACGGTAATCATCCTCTGCAATGGATACTTCGCCCTGTTGCCTGGGGATATCGTGGTTTAATTTCAGTAAGAAGGGCTGTGTTGCAGCGTTTTTTTCAAATCAATTGCCCCGTGCCCCTGATTGTTGTCGGTAATTTATCTGTGGGAGGAGTTGGCAAAACACCTTTAGTTATTGAGTTGGCGAAACGAATACAAGAAAAAGGACTAAGCGTTGGTATTGTGAGTCGTGGTTATGGCGCTAAAATAAAGCATTTCCCTTATGAAGTGCAATCAGATGATTCTGCTCTAAATGTTGGGGATGAGCCTTTATTGTTAGCGCAAAAAACCAAATGTCCTGTGGTCATCGCTCCCAAAAGAACTCAAGCTGTACGTTATCTTTTGGAAAAACATCAATGCCAAGTGATTATTAGTGATGATGGCTTGCAGCATTATCGCATGGGAAGAGCTATTGAAATTGCTGTTATCGATGGAACACGAGGTTTAGGGAATGGCCTTTGCTTACCGGCAGGCCCCTTAAGAGAATCATCGTCTCGTTTAAAAGAAGTCGATTTTCTGGTGGTCAATGAAGGCCATTGGGAAAATGCTTATCCTATGGTGTTAAAACCTGGAAAAATTAAAAAATTAAATTCGGATGAGGAAATTGAATCCGAAGCTTTGAGTGTAAGGTGGGAAGCAATTGCAGCGATTGGTAACCCACAACGTTTTTATTCCACTTTGTCCCAATTAGGGATAGAATTCGACACCTGCTCTTATCCTGATCATTATCAGTTTAAGCCGGATGATTTGAATTATTTAGAATCACTCATTATTATGACGGAAAAGGATGCAGTGAAATGTCGTTCGTTTAGTTCGGACAACATGCATTATTTACCGGTAGACGCTGTATTGGATGATGCTTTTTGGGATGCATTGTGGTTACATCAACAGTTAAAGGGTTATTGCTGAATATGTTTGCTTGGATTCGCTGTTTTTTATTTTTAATGATATCCCACTTCAGTACAGGATTATTTGCTGCTGAAATGGAGCAAATACCTCCATTGCTGCAATCCATCAATCCAACAGTAGGTAGTTGGATCTTTTCGGGTACAGTGAAAAATGAAAGTGGCGATAAATACGGTTATTTTTTTGAGATGAAGCGCCAGGGTTCTGATTTTCATACTCAAGCGGCTTTAATTGATGGACAAACAAATCAATTGGTCTTTTTTTACGAAGGGAAAGAAAAAATCGAGCAATCAAGCCCTTTGGATTGGCACGTAGGGCATTCTTTTATTCGTTATAATCCGATTAATGACAGTTGGATTTTTGGTGTTAAAGAAGCAGATAAAAAAGGGTTTAATTTTAAAGTAGACATGATGATGCAAGCCAATAACGATAATGAAGCTCTGGTTTTGCGTCCTGGAGTTAAATTGCAAGCGATACAAACGAGCCAGCTTAATGGTCATCTGCGTATTGATGATAAAGAGCAATTCGTCACTGGAAATAAAGCATGGTTTGGTCGATTAATGTTAAGCGATGATCAAAAAAATTCGCATGAAATCAGCACTACTTTTTGTCGTTTAAATGACGATAATGGATTTTACTCAGCAAACCTCAAAGAGAAGGATGCAACCAGTGCTGCAGTTGCTGGCTGGCTTGATCCTACGGGTAATAAAGTGAAAATGTCTCAATTTATTTCAATGAAGCCATTAGAAAATGATCAATGCATGCTCAGCGTGGGTTTACCTAAATTGCATTTAAAATTGATTAATACTCTAAAAAAAGCGAATAATCCATCCTCTGCGGTTGCTGGATTTTCTAAAGACAGTAGCGGTGGTTTTTGCTTTGTAACACAACAATCATTTTTAAAAGATAAAGTGACGGAGTTGCGTTCTGTCGATGTCAAATTAAACGCGTAGAGTAATCATGTCGTAGCCTTGGTGCAGCGCATAGCCGTTAGGCTAATAACCAAATGCAATCAAAAGCAGGTTGGATCTTGAGGTATCGCCACTTATTTTTAGTAATATATTATAGGTGCATTATGCCGTCGTTGCGAGCCGTAGGCGAAGCAATCAAGCGTCCTTTTGGGCTTCAGATGCACTGATTCGCTTTTTTAAGGTCACTGGATTGCTTCGCCTA